>JAFWYI010000289.1 GCA_017522745.1 Mailhella sp. | reverse complement strand
TGTTGGCACGCTTGAAGGCCAGCACGTCGGCATACTTGGTGTAAGCCTTGTGGATGGCGAGTTCAGCGCAGCCCACGCGGTCCTGTTCACCGGTGCCGATGGCCACGGTGGCACCGTTGCGGGCAAAGATGACAGAGTTGGAAGTCACGCCGGCTTCCACAGCCCAGGCGAAGAGCAGGTCTTCAGCTTCCTGAGCGTTGGGCTTGCGGGCAGTGAACACGGAACCGTCCTTGGTGGTGCCGGTAGCGGGAATGAAGTCATCCACGCTGGTGATACGGTTGACGAAGGACTTCTGGATGACGATGCCGCCGTCGGTGAGGCTCTTGAAGTCGAGCATGGGCACGCCGCAGATCTCATCGAGGTGCGCGAGACCGGGCAGTTCGAGGATACGCAGGTTCTTGCGGCTCTTGATGACATCGAGCACGCCCTCTTCAAAGGCGGGAGCAGCCACCACTTCGAAGTACTGGGAAGCGATGAGTTCGGCGCACTTCATATCGAGGGGGCGGTTCACCACCACCGCACCGCCGAAAGCGGCGATACGGTCGCACCAGAAGGCGTTGTGCAGAGCATCGTACAGGGTATCGGCCCAGGCGGCACCGCAGGGGTTGTTGTGCTTGAGGATGGTAGCGGCAGGCTTTTTGGTGAGGTACTGCAGGATGTTGCAGGCGTTGTCCACGTCAGTGAGGTTGGTCTTGCCGGGGTGCTTGCCAGCCTGGAGCATCTGCTCTTCGGTGAGAGCAGAGATGATGCCCTGCTTGGGAGAACGCCACTTGAGGCCAGCAACCGTGTTCTCACCTTCCACAAATTCATAGAGAGCCGCGGGCTGATCGGGGTTTTCACCGTAGCGCAGGCCGCGCACTTCGCCGCCCATCTCCCAGGTGCGCTTCTGGTAGGTGAGAACGCTTTCACCAAGGGTAATGGTCATGGTTTCGGGGAAACCGTCCGCAACGATGGTGCGGTACATATCTTTCAGCTGGCTCATATCAACTCCACACGATTCGAAAAATCTGAAATATCAGCATGATGCAGAAACACTGCACATTCTCGGGAGCATGGCACCACGCCAGTTCCCCGCCGCATCCGGCAATCTTTTTTTTCTAGCACAAAATCAAACGCTGGGCAAATAGGCTATACCTCTGCTCCCCGGGGAGAATCCCCGCTATCTTTGGCCTCCAACGCTTTTCCTCACTCCACTCGATGCACAGAATCCATTTGCACCGCGCCTTCATGCACGCTATAAGGAAAAAGCCGCCGCGCCCAAAGCGTATTCCCGAACGGCAGAGAGGACGACATGGAAAAACTGCTTCTGAAGATAGCACGCCAGCTCAACGGACTGGACGAAGCCTCGCTCATGGCCCTGTGGCCAAAATACCTGAGCCGCGTTCAGGAGTTCGACGGATCCCGCGAATGGGAAGAAGCCGCCATCGTACTTTCCGTGCTTCAGGCCGTGCGCGGGAAGAACCAGCTTTTCAACGTGCGCCTTGCGGAAAAAGAGGCTGCGCCTGCTGCTCCAAGCCCCCGCACGGAAGACCTCCGCCCCTGGCGCCGTATGGACGCCCGCAGTGATCACGAACGGCAGCAGGATGAAAAATCCACGGCCCCGCACAAACCTGCCACGGTACTCCAGTTCAAGCCGCGCGGCTGATCCCCACGCATTATACGAGAAGAGCGACCCGCCGGTCGCTCTCACTATTTAATACTTCTGGCACTTCGGGCAGAACACCGTAGCCCTTCCTGCCGTGCGGGTCGACTCCAGCCTCGTTCCGCAGACGCGGCATGCCTCCCCTGCTCTGCCGTAGACGAAGAAGGAATTCTGGAACGCGCCCACGTCGCCGCGGGCCGTGCGGTAATCACGGATAGAACTGCCGCATTCCCGGATAGACAGGAGCAGGACCTCCACCAGCGCCACATGCAAAGCGGCCAGCCGTTCCGCTTCGATGTCGCATCCCCGGGCATCGGGCCGTATGCCAGCCCGGAACAGACTTTCGTCCGCATAGATATTGCCCACGCCAGCTACTATGCCCTGATCAAGCAGGAGCGATTTCACAGCCTTGCGGGAGCCGAATCGTCCGACAAATTCCTCGCCGCTCATCTCAAGAGGTTCCGGCCCCAGTTCGCGCCAGAATTTCCAGGCATCCAACTCTGCACTGCAAAGCCCCCTCACCTGCCCGAACTTGCGCGTATCGTCGAAGAACAACAGGCGGCCGTCATCGAGCGTAAACACCACACGTGTATGCGCTCCCGGCTCCGTTCCCTGAGGGTAGACGAACAGACGCCCTGTCATGCGAAGATGGAAGGCCAGAGCCGTGATCTCATGCGGAAACTTCCCGACAAGTCCAAGCCTGCCGCGCTCCAAGCCTGCCGCAGAATAGAAAAGTGGCCAATGCTCCGCACTGGTCGGCACAGGAATCTCTATCCCTGCCTCACAGGCCTCCGGCCCGCCTTCTCCGAAATGCAAAATCAGGAGCTTGCCGCGCCTGCTGATACCACGGATACAGGGGCGGAGAGCTTCCACATCGCCAGCCGCCGTGCCGCCCTGCCACGTTCCGGCATTCAGCACGCTGATGCCCACGATGCGCCGCCCGCACACCTGCGGAGCCAGCGTACGCGCTACTGTTTCGACTTCTGGAAGTTCGGGCATGTGGTGTCTCTTTTTCTTTTTTAAGATACGAGGGAGGCAGCTTTTCTGAGAAAAGCTCCTCCCTCGCGCTCCCTCCCGAAAAGCATTTGGGAGGACAAAACTACTTATCTACACAACGAAAAATAATCGTTGCGGTCGTATATCCAATAGGATTAGCCAAACCGTCTATAGACTCTACTTCCAAAGCTTTGCTTTGTGAAAGGCAAAAGCTTTTTGCTTCTTCATAAGCCTTCTTTTTTGCAGAACCAAGACCGTAGATTTCGCTATCGACATCGACTGACACAGAATACAGTTT
Organism: Mailhella sp.; assembly: GCA_017522745.1. Lineage (GTDB taxonomy): Bacteria > Desulfobacterota > Desulfovibrionia > Desulfovibrionales > Desulfovibrionaceae > Mailhella. Next base: position 10,864 of record JAFWYI010000289.1, on the reverse strand, counting down.
GGGGCTAAACTCCATCACGCCACTCGATTTCGTACACCCAGTCATCATAATAAGTATGACTACTAGCAGGAGTAATACATTGCGCATGCGTTCTTCCCAAAATCAAACTTGCCAAAAAGTTTTGAAGGATGGGATGGGGTGCGGGGAAGGAAAGGAACACTTTTTCAAAAGTTTCCTTCCCTTCCCCGCCATCTCAAACTATCCCTGAATCTTTTCCTTCAGGATCTTGAAGGCTTCGTCGATGCCAGCGGGGTTGGTGCCGCCGGCCTGAGCCTGGTCGGGACGGCCGCCGCCGGAGCCGGCGATAGCCACGGCCACGTCCTTGATGAGGGCAGGGGCGGTGAAGCGGTCGTGCAGATCCTTGGAGACGTAGAGTATCATCTGGGCTTTGCCGTTGTCTTCAGCCACGAGGCAGGCAACGCCGGAAGGCATCTTGGAGCGCACGTCGTCCATCATTTCGCGCAGGGCCTTCACGTTCATGGCGCTGGCCTTAGCGGCAAGCACCTTCACGCCGGCGATCTCTTCCACGGCGCTCATCACGTCGCCGCGGCTGGCGGCCTGAGCCTTTTCCAGTTCCTTACGCAGGGCCTTGATCTCCTTCTGCATAGCGTCCACGCGGGAAGCGATGTCGGAAGAACGGACCTTGAGCATGGAAGAAAGTTCATTCAGCTCGGCACGGCGCTGAGCCATGACTTCGTAGGCGTTCCAGCCGGTAGCGGCTTCGATGCGGCGCACGCCAGCAGCCACGCCGCCTTCGGACAGGATGACGAAGGAACCGGCCTGACCAGTGCGGGCAAGGTGAGTACCGCCGCAGAGTTCGAGAGAACAGGGCTCTTCGCCTTCAGCGCCCATGGAGACCACGCGCACCTTGTCGCCGTACTTTTCGTTGAACAGAGCCATGGCACCGGCCTTCACTGCTTCGTCGTGACTCATTTCGCTGGCCACCACAGGATGGTCGGCAAGGATCATGGCGTTCACTTCGCGTTCCACAGCGGCGATCTCTTCAGGAGTCATGGCAGCGATGTGGGTGAAGTCGAAGCGCAGATGGTCGGGACCAACGGAAGAACCGGCCTGATGCACGTGCGTGCCGAGAACCTTGCGGAGAGCAGCCTGAAGCAGATGGGTACAGGAGTGGTTGCGGGCGCTGGCCACACGCTGACCATCGGTGACTTCCATGCTCACTTCCTGATCGGCGAGGACCACGCCTTCCAGCACTTCGATGTGCTGAACGGTGAGCGTGGGCATGGGCTTGATGGTATCCACGACAGCGACCTTGCCTTCAGGAGCGAAGACGAAGCCGGTGTCACCGGCCTGACCGCCGGAAGCGCCGTAGAAAGGAGTCTGGGTGGTCACGAGATAGCCCTTGTCGCCAGCCTTGAGGCTTTCCACGGGGAGGGCGTCTTCATCCATGAGGGACACGATGCGGGAATCAGCCTTCAGGCTGGTGTAGCCCACGAAAGCAGACTGCACGCCTTCTTCGAGAAGACCCTTGAAGCGACCGGCAAGGTCCTTTTCGCCAGACCCCTTCCAGGCGGCACGAGCGCGGACACGCTGAGCCTGCATGTGTTCGGTGAAGCCTTCTTCGTCCACGGTGAAGCCACGCTTGTAGGCCACGTCGGACACGATATCGAGGGGGAAGCCGTAGGTGTCGTTGAGACGGAAGGCCACTTCACCGGGGATGACGGTCTTGCCTTCGGCGGCAAGAGCGGCGAGTTCGCTGTCGAGCAGAGCGAGGCCCTTATCGAGGGTGACGCGGAAGCGATTTTCTTCTTCAAACACCACGCGGGAGATGAATTCGGCGTGTTCGCGCAGTTCGGGGTAATCGTCGCCCATCACGTCCACGACCTTGCTCACGGTCTTGTACAGGAAGGCTTCCTGCACGCCCATGAGGGTGGCGAAACGCAGAGCGCGACGGATGAGACGACGAAGCACGTAGCCGCGGCCTTCGTTGGAAGGCAGGATGCCGTCAGCGATCATGAAGGCGGCGGAGCGGCTGTGGTCGGCGATGACGCGCAGGGCGGTGTCCACATCGTTGGTGTCGGGAGCAGAGAAAGTGTAGGTCACGCCAGCCACGGAAGCAGCGTACTGGATGATGTCCTGGAACAGGTCGCAGTCGAAGTTGGAACGCTTGTTCTGGCACACGGCGGCGATACGTTCGAGGCCCATGCCGGTATCGATGTTCGGATGTTCCAGAGCTTCGCGAACGCCGGGCTGCTTCTGATCGTACTGCGTGAACACGAGGTTCCAGATCTCGAGGAAGCGGTCGCAGTCGCACTTGCCGATGCCGCAGTCGGGGCCGCAGGCCATGTCTTCGCCCTGGTCGATGTAGATCTCGGAGCAGGGACCGCAGGGGCCGGTGTCGCCCATGGTCCAGAAGTTGTCCTTCTCGCCCATACGGATGATGCGGTCGGGACCGAAACCGGCGATCTCCTGCCAGAGACCGAAGGCTTCATCGTCGTCCTGGAACACGGAAACGTAGAGGCGATCCTTGGGGAGCTGGAGTTCTTCGGTGATGAACTTCCAGGCAAAGGTGATGGCTTCGCGCTTGAAGTAGGAAGCGAAGGCGAAGTTGCCCAGCATTTCGAAGAAGGTGTGGTGGCGGGCAGTACGGCCCACGTTCTCAAGGTCGTTGTGCTTGCCGCTCACGCGGAGGCACTTCTGCGAGGTGGCGGCGCAGTTGTAGGAACGCTTTTCCTGACCGAGGTAGAGCTTCTTGAACTGCACCATACCGGCGTTGGTGAACATCAGCGTGGGGTCGTCCTTGGGAACGAGGGAAGAGGAAGGCACGACAGCGTGACCATTCTTAGCAAAGAATTCCAAAAATCTACGGCGTATTTCCTGAGCAGTGAGCATGTTCTCTCCTGAATTGTGGGGAGGCTTGGCCTCAAATAAGATACGGGGGAATATCCTTCCCCCGCTGATGACTGAGTGGTTTATATTTCGTCGTAGGCATCTTCTCCACCGGACATTTCGCCAGCGGGAAGACCTTCGCCGAAGCCGAGATGTTCGCGCACCTTGGCTTCTATCTCATCGCGCAGGGCGATGTTTTCGTTGAGCATGTCGCGCACGCGGTCACGGCCCTGACCGAGCTTTTCATCGCCGTAGGCGAACCAGGCGCCGCTCTTATCAACGATGCCGGCTTCCACGGCCATGTCGAGGATCTCGCCAGCACGAGAAATACCCGTACCCCAGACGATATCGAACTTGGCTTCGCGGAAAGGAGGCGCCATCTTGTTCTTCACGACCTTCACGCGGGTAAGGGAGCCGTAGGCTTCGTCCTTGTCCTTGAGGGTCTGCGTGCGGCGGATGTCCATACGCACGGAGCTGTAGAACTTGAGCGCGTTACCGCCGGTGGTGGTTTCGGGGCTGCCGTAGCCCATCTGACCAATCTTCATACGGATCTGGTTGATGAAGATAACGCAGGTGCGGGACTTATGGATGGTACCGGTGAGCTTGCGCAGAGCGTGCGACATGAGGCGGGCCTGACTGCCGACCTGCGTTTCACCCATATTGCCTTCGAGTTCGGACTGCGGGATAAGTGCGGCCACGGAGTCGATGACCACGATATCCACAGCGCCGGAACGCACGAGCATGTCGGCGATATCGAGGGCCTGCTCGCCATGATCGGGCTGAGAGATGAGCAGCTCTTCGGTGTTCACGCCAAGGCGTGCGGCGTAGGTCACATCGAGGGCGTGTTCGGCGTCGATGAAGGCGGCCACGCCGCCCATGCGCTGACATTCAGCGATGATGTGCAGGGTAAGCGTGGTCTTACCGGAAGATTCGGGGCCGTATATTTCGGTCACGCGGCCACGCGGAACTCCGCCGATGCCGAGGGCAAGGTCGAGACCGATGGAGCCGGTGGGGATGACGGGAACGTGTACGTGAGCGCCGTCGGAGAGCTTCATGACAGCGCCCTGACCATACTTGCGTTCGATGGTGCTGAGGGCAGTCTTGAGGGCTTCGCGGCGGGCGTCTTCAGCGGAAACGAGAGGCTTTTTCGCCATGGATGTTCACTCCCTGAGAATTAAGTCGATGAATAATAGCAAATCAGCGCCTTGTGAGCAAGATAAACTCTTGCCAGCAGGGCGGATAGCATCTATCAAAGAGCCATGAAAAATTACGACGGCATAGCACTTTTCTCCGGGGGGCTGGACAGTATCCTCGCCGCCCGGCTGGTGATGGAACAGGGTAAGGCTATCAAATGCCTGCACTTCTTCTCGCCCTTCTTCGGCCACCCCGGCCGCGTGGCCCACTGGTGCAAGGAATACGGGCTGGATATCGACACGGTGGACGTGAGCGCAGAATTCGTGGAACTGCTCAAGCGCGGTCCGGCCCACGGCTACGGCTCCGCCATGAATCCCTGTGTGGACTGCAAGATCGTCATGATGACCCGCGCCCGCGAACTCATGGACAAGTACGGCGCGAAGTTCATCGTTTCCGGCGAGGTGCTGGGTCAGCGTCCCATGAGCCAGCGCCGCGATACCCTGAACGCCATCCGCCGCGATGCCGGCGTGCGCGACGTACTCCTGCGCCCTCTCTGCGCCAAACTGCTCGACCCCACCCCCATGGAAGAATCCGGACTTGTAGACCGCGAAAAGCTGCTGGGATTCAACGGCCGCGGCCGTAAGGATCAGCTCGCTCTTGCCGAACATTTCGGCATCACCGAGATCCCCACTCCCGGCGGCGGCTGCAAGCTCACCGAGAAAGAGAATACCCGCCGCTTCTGGCCTGTGCTTTCCCGCCTCGATGTTCCCACGGTGAATGATTTCCGTCTTGCCGATACCGGACGTCAGTTCTGGATGGGAGATTTCTGGCTGGCTGTCGGCCGTCACAAGTACGACAACGAAATTTACGCCGACCTGCAGCAGAGCAGCGACCTCCACTTCAAGCTGGTCGGCTTCCCCGGTCCCATCGCCATCGGCCGCAGTTCCCGAGCATGGGATGCCGAGGCCGTGCAGAAGGCCGCCGCCCTTGTGGCCTCCTACTCTCCCAAGGCCGTGAAGGCCGGCGAGGAAGGAACGCTCGTGGGTGTGCGCGTCACGCAGAACGGCCAGCAGCACATCGTGCACATCACGCCTCGCCGTGAAAGTGACTTTGCTGAACCCACGTGGGAAGCCGCACGCGACGAACTCTACGCTCTGCGCAAGCCCGCTAAAAAAAGCGACGAGCAGACCGACAGCGATCAGGCCTGATCGGTCCGCCACCAAAGAACCGAGAACACTCGGAGAACGATATGCCTCTCGAACAGCCTACTTCTGCAGAATATCTTAGAAAGATCCTGCTTGCCCCCGTGTACGACGTGGCCCGCGTGACCCCGCTGGAGTACATGGAGAAACTTTCCGAGCGCCTTGGCAGCCGTGTCTGCATCAAGCGTGAAGACCTTCAGCCCGTCCATTCCTTCAAGCTGCGCGGTGCCTACAACAAGATCGCCCAGCTTCCTGAAGAAGCGAAAGTGCGTGGCGTCATCGCGGCCTCGGCCGGCAATCATGCTCAGGGCTGTGCGCTCTCGGGTGCGAAGCTCGGCGTGAAGGCCACCATCGTCATGCCCAAGACCACCCCCGACATCAAGGTGGACGCCGTGCGCCGTTTCGGCGGGAACGTGGTACTCTTCGGCAACAGCTTCGATGAAGCCTACGCAGAATCCCAGCGCCTCGCCAAGGAAGAAGGGCTTACCCTCATCCCGCCTTACGACGATGCTGATGTCATCGCCGGTCAGGGCACCATCGCTCGCGAACTCCTTGAACAGGACAGCCGCCTCACGCACGTTTTCGTGCAGGTCGGTGGTGGCGGTCTTGCCGCAGGCATCGCCGTCTACATCAAGCAGATCCTGCCCGGCGTGAAGGTCATCGGCGTGGAAGCCAAGGGTTCCGCCAGCCTGAAGGCCGCGTGGGAAAACAATGAGCCCGTCACGCTCGACCGCGTTTCCCTGTTCGCTGACGGTGTTGCCGTAAAGCGCATCGGCAACGAAACCTTCCGCGTTCTGCGCGAACATCTCGATGAGGTCATCACCTGCTCCAACGATGAGATCTGCGCCGCGCTCAAGGATATCTTCGACGATACCCGCGCCATCGCGGAACCTTCAGGCGCACTCTCCCTCGCCGGCCTCAAGAAGTACGTTACCGAACACGATATCAAGGGCGCACGCATGGCCTGCATCCTTTCCGGCGCGAACATGAACTTCCACACCCTGCGCTTCGTTTCCGAACGCTGCGAAGTGGGTGAACGCCGCGAAGGCATCATCTCCGTGACCATCCCTGAAAAGCCGGGCGCCTTCCACACCCTGTGCAAGAAGCTCGGCAACCGTATGGTAACGGAATTCAACTACCGCTTCACCGACCCGGAACACGCCGAGATCTTTACTTCTCTGCGCCTCACGGACGGCATGGAAGAACTGGAACGCATCATCGAAGACCTGCGCAGCTCCGGCTACCATGTCACGGATATGACGCGCAACACCTTCGCAAAAAGCCACGTGCGCTACATGATCGGCGGCCGCGCCCCGGCTACAGTGAAGAACGAACGCATCCTGTCCTTCCAGTTCCCGGAACGCGCAGGTGCCCTGCTCCAGTTCCTTGAGACCCTCGGCTCCGGCTTCAACGTGACCATGTTCCACTACCGTAACCACGGCGCCGAATACGGCCGCGTGGCCTGCGGCTTCGAAGTCGCCCCCGAAAAACAGGACGAATTCTACGAAAACCTGAACAAACTCGGCTTCGCCTGGTGGGACGAGACCGATAACATCGCCTGCTCCAAGTTCCTCGCTCCGATGGGGTAAGAGGATAGTTGGGAAAAATATTGAGGGGGAGATGATCTCCCCCCCCCTATAGTTCTGAGCGGTCCGCGCCGGATGCAAACATCCAGCCCGGGCCGCTCAGTTTATGTGCTGGCAACTAAGCGGCGTGGATCCACTGCCCGGAAGCAAACGCTGGTGCATGTTCTCTCGCGTTGGCTGCAAGGGTAAGCTCCCGAGTTTCTGCGGATATCTGTCCCTCTTAAAAGGATGTCCGAGGAAAGGCGAGACACCAAAAAACGTCTGGTGCAGGGCATTTCCCTATCCGTCCGAAAACGGAAGCACTTAATAAAAATTTCTGCTTGAATCTCGTTATTATCTTGAATATTATCACTATAATACAAGGAGACAACAATGGCAGATATCGCTTTTTTCGGCCTCGGAACCATGGGGATGCCCATGGCGCTCAATCTTCTTCGAGCTGGGCATCGTGTCCATTTGCTCCCCAGGCAGGGACGTATGGAACGCCCGCTAGAAGCGCAGAAGCATGGTGCTGTCATCCATGATACTCTCGACGGTATGCTCGAAAATGCAGAGTTCATCATAAGCGTCGTGCCCGATGATGCCGCCGTGCGGGATGTCTACCTCAATGACGCAATGCTGAAAGCGGTAAAACCGGGGAGCGTCATCATAGAAATGACATCCTGCTCGCCTGAGGCTGTCAGAGCCGTGCAGGATTATTACAGATCGCGCGGTGTTTCTGTCATCGACGCGCCCATCACGGGGGCCCTGCCCAAAGCCATAGACGGCACCCTCACCATCATGGGCGCAGGTGCCGAAGACGATTTCCAGCGCGCCGCCCCTATTTTTGATGCCATTGCCGAAAAAGTATTCAATCTTGGCGAAGTAGGCAATGGCAAGCTCGTAAAATCCATGACGAATCTGCTGGGAGCCATCAATCTTGCCGCAGTGGGGGAATTTTATCGTTTTGCTACCGCCAAGGGGCTGGACCTCGATCTGCTTGCCGAAGTCGTAGCCGTGAGTGCCGGAGGCTCCACGCAGTTCAGTCGGAACTTTTCACGCATCAGTGAAGGGCGCTTCGAACCCGCCGCGTTCACCCTTGCTCTGTTGCGGAAGGATATGGGCATCGCGCTGGATTGTGCCGCATCCTCGCCCGAACTTTCCCTGCCGCTCGCGGAATGTGCCTACGGACTTTTTAAGGCTTCCGCGGCTAATGACAAAAAAGATTGCAGTGCCATCGCTCTGACAGATACGCTCCAGGCAGACTGAGGTCGATCCATGATAGCCAGAAAAAAAATAGTTGAAGCGATCGTAAGACTTGAAGAGCTGGCGGGGGAAGGTTCCCCTGTGAGCCTCTGCATCACGGATGAGCATGGCTTCGTTCTGGGATATACTCAGATGGAAGGAGCCTCCTCGCGTTCTTTCACTATGGCGAGATCCAAAGCCTGCACCGCCGCCCGTATGGGAGTGAGTACTGCCAAATTCCATGAGCGCCTCGTGCGTGAACAGCTCACGCTGACCGACTTCGGAGAAGCGCATTTTACCACTGTGCAAGGCGGCGTGCCCGTGATCACGGCAGATGGTATCGTCATAGGTGGTGTCGCCGTCTCAGGGCGCGCCCCGCAGGAGGATGAGGCTCTGGCGATATCCTTTGCGGCTCTGCTCGTTTGACACTCTGTATATCCGGCTCCAGTGTGAGAAGAATATATGACTGATATCGCTTATACTTTTGATGAACTCCTTGATCTTCGAAACGCATTCATGCGAGGCGAGGACATTGATGAAAAACGGGTCCGTCCGTTCATCCTTGCCTCGTGGAAACGCTGTCGCACATATCAGCAGCAGACGAAGACGCCCGCCCCTGTTCCCGCAGAAGTGCTGGAAGAAGCGCTCATCAGGAATCACGAGCTACTGGAAAGCTCCGTTCCCATCATGGAGAAGCTGTTCTCATCCATCAGCGCCGCTCGTTCCGTCATTGGTCTGGCCGATGCCTCCGGGCTCATCCTTCATGTCGTCGGTCATGAAGAGGATATCAATGCCCTCACGGTGTTTCGCCCCGGTTATCTCGCAAGCGAAGAATTCGGGGGCACGAACGGTCTGGGAACAGGGCTTGTCGAACGCCGCCCCATCGAGGTCATCGGAGCGGAGCATTACAATCCTGACGCTTCCGACTGGTGTTGCTGCAGTGCCCCGATCTTCAATGACGGCAGCTTTGTAGCAGTACTGAACGTCTCCATCCGTCGTCAGGGCTATCATTATCACACGCTGGGTCTTGTGGAGGCCGCAACCTACGCCATCTCCGAACAGCTCCACCTGCGCATGCTGCTCAAGGAGCAGAATGTCATGCTGGAGCTGCTGGATGAAGGCGTTATCATTCTGGACAGCGAACATCGCATACGCTCCATGAACAACAAGGGGCGGACCATGCTTGGTTTGAATGCCCCTTGTCCGGGAAAAAGAATAAACGAGATCATTCTCTCCTGCGATGTTCTGGAAGGGATGCTGGCGGCCCGCCATAAGGTGAACGATCGGGAAGTCACGCTTACGCTGGAACATGGCACCTCGCAGTACGCTATTTCCCTCTCCCCCATTCCTGAGGGCGGCGTCATTCTCACGCTTCGCAGTCTCAAACGTGTACGAGAATACGCAACGCGCATGCTCAGTACCAGCGCTGTCTACTCCTTTGAGAATATCGTAGGTGAATCCACCGCCATAAAAGAAGTGAAGCGGCTGGCTCAGGTTGCCTCACAAAGCGACATCACAACGCTCATCCTCGGGGAATCCGGCACAGGCAAGGAGCTTTTCGCGCAATCCATCCACAATGCCAGCAATCGCAGTGGAAAGCCATTCGTGGCCGTGAACTGCGGTGCCATTCCCCGCTCCCTGCTGGAAAGCGAACTGTTCGGCTATGAGGACGGTGCCTTTACCGGGGCGCGCAAACAGGGCAAGCCCGGCAAATTCGAACTTGCTGAAGGTGGGACCATTTTCCTTGACGAGATAGGGGAACTCCCGCTGGATGCTCAGGCCAGCCTGCTCAGGCTTCTTCAGGAAAACGAAGTCGTGCGGGTGGGAGGTTCCACTCCGAGACGCATCAATATCAGAGTACTTGCGGCTACGAACCGTGACCTTGAAGACGCGGTGTTCCAGAAGACGTTCCGCAGCGACCTTTATTATCGCCTCAACGTGCTTTCCATCATGGTGCCGCCGCTCAGGGATAGGAAGTCTGACATCCGCCTTATCTCTCGATTCTTCCTCGATAAATTCGCTAAAGCACTTGGACGCGATACGGCTTTTTTCACGGAAGAAGCTCTGGAAGTCCTTTCGCTGTATCACTGGCCGGGCAATGTCCGCGAGCTGGAAAACGTCATCGAACGAACTATCAACATTTCCACATCGGCCCAGATACAGCTTTCGGATCTTCCCGCGCATATCCTGCAAAGCGTTTCCACGCCAGCCAGCGGCATGAGCGAAAACGTCCGACCGGTCAGCATGCTCAAAACGCGTGAGATGGAGACAATTATGGAGATACTCCATGAAACTCGGGGCAATATGCGCCTTGCTGCACAGAAACTGGGCATTGCCCGCTGCGTACTCTACCGCAAAGTGAAACAGATGGGCATGACACCAAACGCCTGGCGGAGGAAGGACTAGGCAAAGAGGGGCGGGCACGTTCCCCAGGAGGGGCACGCCCCCTTATAGTGTATCATTTAGATACATGAATCATGATACATGTATCTGTATCGCTACATCATCAACAACTTACCCATCTCAAAGAATAGTGTTTTATTTATAAATAACAGTATATTATAATAATACCAAAATTATGGCATAACTTTTGCATGCCAGAAAATATCTCCTTTGTTCCATGCAGGATTCGCTGGTATGCCTCACTTCATTCGTGTAAACATGACCACCGGCAATGTCCGGAGCCTTCCGCTTTCCCCGGAGCGCAATCAGCTCGGTGGGCGGGCGCTCGTCAGTCAGGTGCTATATACGGAAATGGCTCCGAACACCGACCCTCTCGGCGCCGACAATTCCCTCGTCCTCGCGGCCGGACTGCTCGTAGGTCAGCCTCTTTCCTGCTTTGACGAACTTGTACTCGGATCAAAAAGC
>JAFWYI010000023.1 GCA_017522745.1 Mailhella sp. | reverse complement strand
GCGACGGCGACTTTGAAGCTGTGCGTGCCATCGCTCAGGTGGTGGAGAACGCTCAGGTGGCCGGCCTTGCCCGTGCTAATTTCAAGGATATCGATCGTGCATGGGAAGCTGTGAAGCATGCCCGCCATCCGCGCATCCATACCTTCATCGCTACGTCTCCCATCCACATGCAGTATAAGCTCCGCAAGACTCCTGACGAAGTCGTGGAACTTGCCGTGGCCGCTGTGAAGCATGCTGTGCAGTACACCTCCAACGTGGAATTCTCCGCCGAGGACGCTTCCCGCTCTGACTGGGACTTCCTCGTGCGTATCGTCACTGCCGTTATCGACGCCGGTGCTACCACCATCAATATCCCGGATACCGTGGGCTTTGCCCAGCCCGATGAGTTCGGTGCGCTCATCAAGTATCTCATCGAAAAGGTGCCGAATTCTTCCAAGGCCGTGTTCAGCGTCCATTGTCACGACGACCTCGGTCTGGCCGTGGCCAACAGCCTTGCCGCCGTCAAGAACGGCGCTCGTCAGGCCGAACTCTGCCTCAGCGGTATCGGTGAACGTGCCGGTAACGCTTCGCTCGAAGAGTTCGTCATGGCCCTCAAGCTGCGCCCTGAATATTATGGCGTGGAATGTTCCATCAACAACGAGCAGCTCTATCCTGCCTGCCATCTGCTTTCGCTCATCATCAGCCGTCCCATCCCGGCAAACAAGGCCATCATCGGTTCCAACGCCTTTGCCCATGAGTCCGGTATCCATCAGGACGGCATGATCAAGAACCGTGAGACCTACGAGATCATGACCCCGCAGGCCGTGGGCCGCAAGTCCACCGACCTCGTCATCGGCAAGCACTCCGGCCGTAACGCTGTGCGTACCCGCCTTGAAGAGCTGGGCTATAAGCTCGATGTGGATCAGGTGAACGCCGTGTTCTCCGCCATGAAGGAACTGGCCGACAAGAAGGCCCGCATCTACGACGAAGACCTCGAAGCACTCGTGTTCTCCGAAGTTTATCATCTCCGCATCGAAGACCGCTTCCGCCTCAGCAACCTCTGTGTGCAGACCTCCATGGGGACCAACATGCCCGCAACGGCTGCCGTGGTACTTCAGGACCGCGACGAGGAAGTGCGTCTTGCCGGCTTCGGTGTGGGCCCTGTGGATGCCGCGTTCAACGTCATCAAGCAGATCTGCGGTTCTACCGCTGAGCTGGAAAAGTTCACCGTGAACGCCATCACCGGCGGTCTCGATGCTCAGGGCGAAGTGAGCGTCCAGCTCCGTGACGGTAAGTATACCGCCACCGGTCGCGGTTCCGACCTCGATATCATCGTGGCTGCCGGCAAAGCCTTCCTCGATGCGCTCAACCGCCTTGAGATGAAGGAATCCGACGACGTCATCAGCTATAAGCAGAATCCTGTGGACTAATGAGAGGTTTCGCGGGAGGGAAAGCCGCTCTGCAGAAAGGTTTTCCCTCCCCATCCCTTTTCTTTCTTCTCAAGATTTTTATTTTTCCGCATACTTGGAAATCCAAATCGGAGTAATGATATGGCAATGACTCTTGCCCAGAAGATCTTGCAGATGCACACGGACGAGGAAGTCCGTGAAGTCGGGCAGATCGTGGAATGTTCTCTTTCCGGTGTACTGGCTAACGACATCACCGGCCCTCTGGCTATCAAGTCTTTCCGCGCTATGGGCGCCAAGAAGGTGTTCGACAAGGATAAAGTCTTCCTTGTCATGGACCACTACACCCCGCAGAAGGATATCGAGTCTGCCAATCAGGTCATCATTTCCCGCAATTTTGCCAAGGAGATGGGCATCACGCATTACTACGAAGGCGGCTGTGCCGGTGTGGAATACGCCCTCCTGCCTGAAAAGGGTCTCGTGAAGCCCGGCGATCTGGTCATCGGTGCGGACAGCCATACCTGTACCTATGGCGGCATCGGTGCTTTCTCCACCGGCCTCGGCTCTACCGATATCGCCTGCGGCATGGTGCTGGGCAAGCTCTGGTTCAAGGTTCCTGCGTCCATCCGGGTGAATATCGAAGGCGTCATGCCCAAGTGGATCCGTGGCAAGGACCTTATCCTGCGCCTCATCGGCGAGATAGGTGTGGACGGCGCTCTCTACCGTGCGCTTGAATTCGGTGGTTCGGCCCTCAAGGACGTGGATATCGAAGGACGCCTCTGCATGGCGAACATGGCTATCGAAGCCGGCGGTAAGTGCGGCCTCTTCCCCTCCGATGAACTCACCGCCGAATACTGCAAGGCACACAGCAACCCCGATCCCATCGCGCTTTCTGCTGATGAAGGTGCGGAATACGAACGCGTGGTGACCATGGACGTGACCGGCATGGAACCCGTGGTGGCCTGCCCCCATCTGCCTGAGAACACCCGCCCTGTGTCCGAACTTGGCGATATCACGGTCGATCAGGTCGTCATCGGCTCCTGCACGAACGGTCGTATTTCCGATATGCGTGATGCAGCGGCTGTACTCAAAGGTCGCAAGGTCGCCAAGGGCGTGCGCTGCATCGTTATCCCTGCTACCCCCACTGTGTGGCGTCAGGCTATGGACGAAGGTCTGTTCGAGATCTTCTCCGATGCTGGCTGTGTCATCAGCACTCCTACCTGCGGCCCCTGCCTCGGTGGATACATGGGCGTGCTTGGCGACGGCGAACGCTGCATCTCCACCTCGAACCGCAATTTCCGCGGACGTATGGGCAGCCTCGAATCTGAACTCTATCTTTCCAGCCCCTGCGTGGCAGCCGCTTCTGCCGTTACCGGCGTCATCACCGGTCCCGACAAGCTGTAATAGAGGAAGATTTTTACTAGATGCGGGGCTCTGCCCCGCGCCCCGGCAGGGAAATGATTTCCCTGCACCCTCATTTTCCAGCGCGGTGCATTTCCGCATGCGGAAATACGCCGCACAGAATATGGGGGTCTGGAGGAGATCATCTCCTCCAGAAAAGAAAAAGGAGTCATCACATGGCTTTTACTGGCAAAGTTCATAAGGTCGGCGCGCATATCGACACTGACGCTATTATTCCTGCGCGTTTTCTCGTTACTACGGACACCAAGAAACTTGGCGAGGCCTGCATGGAAGGTCTGGAACCCGGCTGGGTGAACCGTGTGCAGGAAGGCGACATCATCGTTGCGGACCGTAACTTCGGCTGTGGTTCTTCCCGTGAGCATGCGCCGCTTGCGATCATCGGTGCCGGCATCAAGGCTGTGGTAGGACACAGCTTTGCCCGTATCTTCTACCGCAACTCCTTCAATATGGGCCTCATGCTCCTTGAAGTGGGGGATGAAGTGGAGAAGATCCAGGATGGCGATACGCTTGAAATCATTCCTGAAAGCGGTATCATCCGTGATATCACCAATGGCGTGGAGATACGCATCCCCGCTCTTTCGTCCATGATGCAGACGCTCATCGACAAGGGCGGTATGGTGAACTACGTGAAGGAACAGCTGAAAGCTCAGGGCGAATAAGGTTCAGCTCTTGAAGTTCAGGCGGGAGGTTTTATGGCTTCCCGCCTTCTTTTATTTTGATTAAAGAGAAAAAGAACATTCAGAAGAGTTATTCTTGAAGTTAGCCTTGTGTTCTGATACGGTACGAAAAACTCTAATTCCGGGGGAATTATGGATCCGTATTACGCTGGATGGCTTTCCATCCTGCCTCCTGTCATCGCCATCGTGCTTGCCCTCATCACCAAGGAAGTCATCTCTTCCCTGCTGATCGGCATCCTTTCCGGCACCTTCATCTATGCCATTGGCACCGGTGCCGAGTTCACCATCATGAGCACTGTTGAGAACGCCTTCGCTATCATGGGCAAGCGCGTGGACTTCAACATCATCATGTTCTGCTCCGCTCTTGGCGCTCTGGTCTACGTCATCTCCATGGCCGGCGGCTCCCGCGCCTATGGCAAGTGGGCCACTTCCCGCATCAAGAGCAAGCGCAGTGCCATGCTCTCCACTGCCGGTCTCGGCGGCCTCATCTTTATCGACGACTATTTCAACTGCCTCACTGTGGGCACCGTGATGAAGCCCGTGACCGACAACTACGGCGTTTCCCGCGCCAAGCTGGCCTATATCATCGACGCCACCGCCGCTCCCATCTGCATCATCGCCCCTATTTCCAGCTGGGCCGCCGCCGTGGGTAGCAACCTGAAGTCCACCGGCGCTTTCGAGAGCGATCTCGGTGCCTTCGTGGCCGCCATTCCTTACAACTTCTACGCTCTTCTTTCCCTGTTCATGGTCATCGTCCTTTGCTGCACCAAGCTGGACTTCGGCCCCATGCGCAAGGCTGAGAAGCGTGCGGAAGAAGGCGACCTCGGCGTTCTCGCCCAGCCCACCGCCGCCAAACTCGTGACCAAGAACGGCAACGTGTGGGACATGATCATCCCCATCCTCGGCCTCATCATCTGCGCCGTGCTCGGCATGATGTACAGCGGCGGCTACTGGGGCAAGGATGAAGCCTACCACACCTTCACCGCCGCCCTCGGCAACTGCAGTGCTTCTCCCTCTCTGGTATGGGCTTCCTTCGGCGGCCTCGTCGTGGCCCTCGTCATGTATGTGCCCCGCCGTC
This sequence comes from Mailhella sp., assembly GCA_017522745.1. Taxonomy (GTDB): domain Bacteria; phylum Desulfobacterota; class Desulfovibrionia; order Desulfovibrionales; family Desulfovibrionaceae; genus Mailhella. The sequence goes on along the minus strand of JAFWYI010000023.1, from coordinate 342 downwards.
TCCTCACCCTCTCCGAATTCATGGGCGGCGTGATGGAAGGCTTCAAGGCCATGCTCCCCGCCTGCGTCATCCTCGTCTTCGCCTGGGGCCTCAGCGGCGTGTGCCAGGAAATGCTCCAGACTCCTAAGTTCGTCGAGCATCTCGTGAAGGACGGCGGCATGAACATCGGCAGCCTCATTCCCTTCCTCATTTTCTTCATCGCCGCCTTCCTGAGCTTCTCCACCGGCACTGCCTGGGGTACCTTCGGTATCCTCATTCCGCTCATCGTGCCCGTCTGCGTGAACGCATGGACGCCGCTCATGCCCGCCATATCGCTCACTGCAAGACGTACGAATAAGATCT
>JAFWYI010000288.1 GCA_017522745.1 Mailhella sp. | reverse complement strand
TGCATGCGGGCGTCTTCACCGAGCATGCGGTGGAAGCGCTTCAGGGTGTCGGCCACGATGGTGGAGTACGCATGGCCCAGATGAGGGCGGGCGTTGACATAGTAGATGGGCGTAGTGATGTAGTAGCTTTTCACAGGTGGCTCCTGAGTTTATTGGGCGCTCTCGTCCGCGTCCTTATGGCCGGGATGACGGTCTTTTTCGCGGGCAGGGCGATGGCGTCGGTTCCTGTCGTTGTTTTCGGGGTGATGGCGCGGCTTCTTCTTATGCTGGGCTTCTTCCGAATCCAGCATGGCCACTTCGCGGGAAGGGGCCTGGACCTGTTCGTCCGGCTCGACGCCTTCCATATCTGCAAGGTCGTCGTCAAGGGTTTCGGGCGCGGCGGAGACCACCATCATATTGTTCTGCTGCGGCTTCTGTTCCTTGTTCTGCGGAGCGGCCGGCGTTTCGGTGCGGCTGGGCTTGAGGTCATGCCATTCTTCCAGCGTCATCTCCAGTTCCTGCCCGCCGTCGGGCAGCACGACCACCGTATTGCGGAACATGTTGCTGCGAAGCACGCGCATGGGGCCGTCAGCAGTCTGATAACGCTTGCCGAGCTTGGGGCAGCTGCGGTGGAAGGTGTCGTAGTTTTCCTGCTCGTAGCTCAGGCAGCAGAGCAGACGGCCGCAGATGCCGGAGATCTTGGCCGGATTGAGGAACAGGTTCTGCTCTTTGGCCATCTTGATGGTCACGGGCGCGAATTTGTGCAGGTAGCGGCGGCAGCAACACACCATGCCGCAGTTGCCCAGGGCGCCGAGCATCTGCGTTTCGTGGCGCACGCCTATCTGCCGCAGTTCGATGCGGGTGCGGTACTGGCGCACGAGATCCTTCACGAGGTCGCGGAAGTCGATGCGGGTGGGGGCAGTGAAGAAGAAGATCATCTTGCTGCGGTCGAACAGCACCTCCACGTCCACGAGCTTCATATCGAGCTTGCGTTCGCCGATGCAGTGGCGGCAGAACTCATGCGCCTCGCGGGAAAGCTGAGCATTGCTCTCAGCGGCAACGCGTTCTTCGTCGGTGGCGCGGCGGGCGGTGGGCATGGGGACGCTGTTTTCGGCGCTGTCTTCGCCGTGATCCTCAGCGTCGAGATTGCTGCCCATGCGGCGCACGGCGGCATTGGCGGCCTTGAGGGCGGCCTCCATATCTTCCTGCCACGGACGCTGCCAGACGACAGTGCCGCAGTTCTGGCCCTGATCAGTGGACACGAGGGCGTATTCGCCCACGGTAAGGGGAGCGTCGTTTTCCGCATCATGCAGGCAGGCGAGGACCTGACCGTGGCGGCTGAAACGTATGCCAATCGTCTGTTTCATAGCTGTGAGAAATTGAGGGGAAAGAAAAGGGCGAGCGGGCCCGCGCAACAGCATATCCAATAAAAGATACGCTCTGCGTAAAACTCTTGTCAATCCAAGCTTGACCCTGCTGGGTCCGCAGGGGGCGGCGTTTCAGTCGTTACGGCTTTTTTCCGCTTTCTGCTTCAGGTACAGGCGTTCTTGCCGTCACACCGTAGAGGATATCGCGCTCTTCATGGGCGGGCAGTCCCAGCGTCCAGATATAGCGGGAGCTGTCGGCGTTCAGAACGGCGGGCGGTTCGGTCGATACCTCGATGGTCGTCTGCCCGTTGCGGGCGATGGGCGCGTTTTCTTCGACGCGTACTGTCACAGCGCGGTCGTGCCCATTGCGAACGACGGTCTTCCAGCGCCACTGACGGATATCGTTGTCCGGGCTGGTCATAGTCTGCGCGGAGTCCTGAGAGGCGAGTTCCTGCCGCGAGACGGACATCAGCTGATCGACGCCGAAGAAGATGTCGCGAGTCCCCGGCCCGAAGCTGAAGGGGCCGCGTGCGGTCTCTCTGCCATCCACAAGGAACGAGGCCTGTCCGGTGGGGAGCAGGGGGAGCTTCTTCGAATCCTGCGCGGCATCGGTGAGCGTCGCACACATCCACACGTCACGGCTCAGCCCCGGACGTGCCAGCCGGGAGAAGGTCGTTGCCAGCTCGTGCAGGGAAACGAGGCGCGTCACCGAAGCGGACGCCGGAACGTCCAGCCTGCCGAGCGCCCACGTGAGACCGGCGCTGTCCTGCGCGGCGGCGGGCAGTGCGGCTTTTGCCGCGCTCATGGCGAAGTCGGCCGTCATCGGTCTGGCAGAACGGAGCAGGCGGTTCTGGTCATAGACATCGTTTATCACCCAGCTGCCTAGTGCTGGCGGCATCACGTCGTTCAGCCGGTCGGATGAGGCGAGGGTAAGAGCTACATCCTGCCAGTCGTCCCCGCTGTTCTGCGTGATGACGGCATCCATGCGGATACTCACGCGGTCGGAATCGGCATCTGTCTTGATGCGGTACTGAGGCTTCCAGCCAGCGTTGTTCAGCCAGTAGGAGAAGCGCACGGTCACAGGAGCATCGCCCGTGTCCTTCACATCGAGGACACATTCCCGAACGGTCCTGTTCTCCTTGCCCAGTGCCGCGATGTCCGCATCCAGCGCCGCCGCCTGAGTTTCCATCACGCGCAGGTCGGCTTTCAGCGCTCCTTCCTTGGCGATGAGTGCGGCGAGTTTATCCTCGGCGTCCGAAGCCAGTTTGCTCATGAGTTCGTCGAGAAGTTCCACCGTGGGAGCGTTGAGCATGTAGGGCGGCTGTGTCCAGAATTGCCGCAGGGCGGCGATACTGGCGAGTTCAGCCTGTTTCAGGCTCATGGAATCGCGCAGGGCGGCGGCTTTCCGCTGGAGCTGTACCACGGCCGGAGCCGCCTGCCCGGAAAGGAGCCGCACAGTGCGCCCGGTGACACCGCCGTTGGAGAGCGAGACGTTCAGGCTGGCC
>JAFWYI010000287.1 GCA_017522745.1 Mailhella sp. | reverse complement strand
CACTACCTCGGGAAGCTGGTACTCGTTATAAGGATTGACTTTTGTGGAGATAAAACGAGTGGTTCCCATTGAATCATTCTGAAAACACTCCTGCATGCCATGCCTCAATCTAAGCTATACCGCTTGAGAACTTTTGCGGAAAAGGTCTCGTCTGGAGGCAACCATCTTGCTTTATAAGGTGCTTTGCTGATAAAGTACTCACCGACAGTTTTCTTTACTGCCCAATAAGCCAACCTTTTTCGGAGGTCTTACCTATATGTCTCTCAAGATCCTCGTTATCGGCGGCGTGGCTCTCGGCCCCAAAGCTGCCGCTCGTGCCAAGCGCCTCATGCCCGAAGCTGATATCACCATGATCGATCAGGGCACGTACATTTCCTACGGCGGCTGCGGCATCCCCTACTATGTTGGCGGCGACGTGGCCCAGATGGACGGTCTGCGTACCACCAATGCCGGCGTCGTGCGTGATGAAGCCTTCTTCATGAACAACAAGGGCGTCAAGGCCATCTGCCATACCCGTGCGCTTTCCATCAACCGTAAGGACAAGACTGTCCTCGTGGAAAACACCCAGACCGGCGAACAGAGCAGCATGCCTTACGACAAGCTCGTCATCGCCACCGGCAGCAGCCCCCGCATCCCTCCCATCCCCGGCAACGACCTGAAGAACGTCACTTCCGTCACCTGCCTTGAAGCCGCTCAGGCCATCCAGCAGCAGTGTGCCGCCAGCAAGATCAACCATGCCGTCATCATCGGCGCCGGCTTCATCGGCCTCGAAATGGCCGTGGCTCTTGCCGACATGTGGGGCATCAAGGTCACCGTCATCGAAATGATGGATCAGGTGCTTCCCGCCCAGCTCTGCACCAACTACGCCCAGATGGCCAAGCATGACCTCGAAGAACTCGGCGTCACCGTGCTTACCAGCGAATCCGTGAAGGAACTCAAGGGCGACGAAAACGGTGCCGTCTGCCAGGTCGTCACCAATAAGCGTGTCATCGATGCCGACCAGGTCATCTTCTCCATCGGCGTGACCCCCAACTCCCAGATCGCCGCTGATGCCGGCCTCCTCTGCCATCCTCGCGGCGGCATCATGGTGAACAGCCACCTCCAGACTTCCGACCCCGACATCTATGCCGGTGGCGACGTCATCGTTACCCGCAACCTCATCTCCGGCGATTTCGCCTACCTGCCTCTGGGCTCCATGGCCAACCGTCAGGGTCGTGTCATCGGTACCAACATCGTGGGCGGCCAGGCCACCTTCGAAGGTGTGGTGGGTTCCTGGTGCGTGAAGCTCAACCAGATGCATGCCACCGGTGCCGGCCTCACCCTGCGTCAGGCCAAGGCTGCCGGTTTCGACGCCGTGGAAGTGAGCGTGGAAGCCGCCGACAAGGCCCACTTCTACCCCGACCACACCAATACCAGCCTCAACGTGGTGGTGGACAAGAAGTCCCAGCGCGTTCTCGGCATCCAGGGCATGAGCGCTGACGGCTCCGCCGTCAAGGCTCGTACCGACGCCGTGGCCGCCATGCTCCAGATCGGCCGTCCCACCATCAACGATCTCTCCAACCTCGAAGTCTGCTACGCTCCGCCCTTCGCTTCAGCCATGGACGTGGTGAACACCGTTGGTAACGTGGCCGACAACCTCGTCCGCGGCCAGCACAACGTCATCACTCCCGATGAATTCGTGGAACTGTGGGACAACCGCGCCGAAAACGGCTACCTCTTCGTGGACTTCCGTCCCGCTGCCGCTGGCAAGCCCATCGAAGAACGCCACCCCGGCGAATACCTCTCCCTGCCGCTGGAAGACCTCAGAGAACGTCAGGGCGAAATCCCCACCGACCGCCCCGTGGCTCTGGTCTGCAACACCGGTACTCGTGCCTATGAAGCTCAGCTCATGCTGCGTGAGATCGGCATCGAAGCTGTGAACAGCGCCGGCGGCTTCATCAGCCTCCGCAAGCGCGGCGACGACGTCAAGTTCTAAGCCATCCCTTCTCTTTCACCTCTGAGCCGGTGTCCGGACCTTCCGGATACCGGCTTCTTTCGTTGAGAGAAATGAGAGAGGCTTGCACACGCTCCTTCTCTGTTGCATAATACAGGCAGAGGTCATCATGGCATCTTCTCTTTTCTCTCGTCCTTTCTTCTACGGTTACCGCCTCATCTGGAAGCTGGCTCAGCCCCTGCTCAAGCGAAGCAAACGCCTCGCCGACGGCTGGGACGAACGCTTTGTTCCCGAAGGCTGGCTCGAACCCGACTTCCCAGCTTCGGAAGCCGGGAACCATGATGGCCACTCCGTTGACCTCTGGCTTCAGGCCGCGTCTGGCGGCGAGGCTCGTCTGGCTGTTTCCCTGTGTCGCAGCTTAAGGCACGATGTCCCTCTGCGAGTCCTCATCGTCACCTGGACCCGTCAGGGCCGTGATGTCGTGGAAAACGCCCTGTCTGCACTTGCAGAGAGCCATCCCCTCCTGCGCGTTGCCGCTCGCTTCGCACCGTTCGATCATCCCGACATCGTGCGTCGTGCCATACGGCAGGCCCGGCCTCGTCTGCTTGCCCTGCTGGAAACGGAACTCTGGCCCGGCCTGCTGGCCGCCTGCAAGGATGCCGGCGTGCCCGTCAGGCTCGTCAATGGGCGTATCAACAGCTCCACTGTAAATTTCGGCAAATTCTTCCCGAAGCTCATGGCAGATATCGCTCCCGAAGGCATACGCGCCATCTCGGAAGAAGACCGCCGCGCTTTCTCTACTGTGTTCCCCAGCACCTCCTGTTCTGTGGAGGAAATGCCCAATATCAAGTTCGACCTCGCCGCTGAACTGCTGGAAAGACCTCTTGAGAACACTATGCCCGGCATCGCTCTGGATGGCCCGCTCTTCCTTTTCGCTTCTGTCCGCAAAGGTGAAGAGACCCGCCTTCCCGGCCAGCTCCAGCGCATCTACAATGCGCGGCCCAGTGCCCGCGTGGTCGTGGTCCCCCGGCATCTTCATCGGGTGGAGGCCTGGAAATCTGTCCTCAGCGATCTCGGCTACCGGCCCCGCCTGCTCTCCGAGCAGGATCCGATGATGCATCTGCCCCATAAAAGCGTACTCATCTGGGACCGTTTCGGTGATCTGCCCCGGCTCTATGCCGCCGCCAGTGCTGTCTTCGTGGGCGGAAGTTTCGGTCAGGGAGGGCAGAACTTCCTCGAATCTCTGGCTGCAGGGCGTATCCCCTGCATAGGACCTTCCGCTAAGAACTTCCTCTGGGCCATGCAGGGAACGGCCTCCCAGCCCTCGCTCGAAGAATGCGGTCTCCTCCGCGTGGGGCGTACCCCGCAGGAAGTCATGGATATCATGCTGGAACTGGCCTCGCATCCACGAGATAGAGAAACTGTACGGGAACAGTTCAAAGCATGGCTGGAACCCCGCCTCGGCGGCTCATCCCATGCGGCCGCGTGGCTGGAAGAAAAGATCCTCCTCTGAAATTTCTCACGATAACAGCGAAGCCCTGCTCCATAACGGAACAGGGCTTTCTGCTGTCTTCTGCTGGTCAGTCTCTTTTCTGCCAGACTCGAATGCCACACACATACCAGCGCTTACGTCCATGTGAGTATTTTGTGTGGGCCAGAGCGTAGATCAGGCAATCCCAGCGCCAGCGCCATACCATATTCCTATACGGCGTCATGCGGAGATAGCGAAAATACTCCCGACGGAACGGATGCTGGCAACCTGCCTGCCAAGGTTTGCGACCTCCGATGAAATGCACGATATTCGCTATCTTCGCCACGTCATTGAAGCCGGAAAGCCTGCCCTGTCTCGTCGCGCAGGCCTGAGCGTTCCATATCCTGTCCAGATAGCCGAGATGCTCCTGACACACCACGTTCAGGACATCCTGATCATGCAGGACTATCATATCCGCATGGTCGCGAAGGAAAGCGGTACAGCGCTCTTCTACGGAATGTTCCCGCCATGCCTTCAGATCGACGAGCAGGACGCCGGAACAGATATACTTCCGCAGGCCCAGACGGCGACGATGAGTCTCCGCGTCGATGTCCACCACTCCGCGAAGCCAGTCGCCTTTCATGTCCAGGCCATACAGCGGGGCAAGACTTCCCCGGCATACGAGGTCACAATCCAGATAGATGACCTTCTCCACATCAGGTAGCAGGCTCGCCAGAAGGAGCCTGTAGTATGCCGCACGGCTGATATGGCTCACGCTCCCGGCAAGGGTCTGGATGGGAGCATCGTGGAACGACTCGCCCCGCACAGGAACGAAACGCAGGCTTGCCCCGCCTTCCTGCGCCATCCCCTCAAGGATGCGTCTGTCCCTTTCCGCTATCCCGCCATCGAGGATGCAGATGGTCAGCCTGTCCCCACGAGCTTTATTATGGAGCAGAGAAGCCAGCGCCACGGCAAGATGGCGCGCATACCCGGCATCGGAAGCAAAACATACCGTGATATCCATGCCGCCTCCCCGGTCAGCGTTCTGCACGCATGGGATTTTCAAGAAAATCCCGATACGCAAGCCTCACCCCTTCCTCAAGACCTGTCCTGTGCTTCCAGCCAAGGGCGTGCAGCTTGTTCAGGTCGAGCAGCTTCCGGGGCGTACCGTCCGGCTTGGAAGCATCCCACCGAATGCTCCCGGGATAGCCCACGATCCGTGCCGTCAGCTCTGCAAGCTCACGGATGGAAAGCTCCTCTCCGGTGCCGACGTTCACCGTCTGCTCGCCGGAATAGTTCTGCATCAGGAAAAGGCAGGCATCCGCAAGATCATCCACATACAGGAACTCACGCATGGCCTTCCCCGTGCCCCAGCAGACCACTTCTTCCCGCCCCTGTTCTTTCGCCTCGTGAAAACGCCGGATGAACGCGGGGAGGACGTGGCTGTGTTCAGGATGATAATTGTCATTGGGGCCGTACAGGTTCGTCGGCATGACGGAAATATAGTCAGCTCCATACTGCCGATGCAGATATTCGCAGTATTTCAGGCCGCTTATCTTGGCAAGAGCATAGGCCTCGTTGGTCTTTTCCAAAGGACCGGAAAGCAGACAGCTCTCAGGCATGGGCTGGGGAGCCTCCCGAGGATAGATGCAGGATGAACCGAGAAAAAGCAGTTTACGGCATCCGCTGCGCCATGCCGAGTGGATCACGTTCATCTCGAGCATCATGTTCTCGTACAGGAATTCTGCCGGGGCTTCGGCATTGGCGGCTATGCCTCCTACCTTTGCCCCACAGAGGAACACGTATTCCGGCCTCTCCTCACGGAAAAAGCGTTCCACTTCCTCCTGACGGCACAGATCCAGATCCGCATGGGTCCGCGTCACGATATTCCCGTATCCCTGTTCCGATAAGGCCCGGCATACGGCACTGCCCACCATGCCGCGATGACCTGCCACATAGATCCTGGCATCCTTTTCCATACTGGCTCCTTATCCCTGCCCCATGTCTGAACGATCTTTTCCGGGAAAGCGTCTGTCTATGAACTTCATGCCGCACAGCCGGAACACCTCCTCTTCCGGCCGTGACGAGGATGTCCACAGCCAGCGCCTCAGCGCCCTCAGCTCCGTATACCTGTGCCACTCCTCGAACTCCGGCCTGTGAGCAAGATAGATCTGCTGTTCCAGCCGGCGGAAAAGCCAGCCCGGCACATGCCCGAGATCGCAGATATCGACACAGTCATGATACGAAGCCCCGAAACGCCCCAGCACATGGACCTGTATCCTCAGGCGCTCCGTGATGATCTCCGGCCATGTCTTCTGCGCCGCCATACCGTAGTTGCGGAAGGTACAGCCCGGAAAACTCAGAGCCGTGTATCTCCATCCGCACAGGAGAAAACGAAGGAGCAGCTCATAATCGGCCTGAACAGGGAAGCGCTGAGAAAAACCTCCAAGAGCCCGCATCACGCTCGTTCTCATGAGCAGGGACTGATGGTTCACGCTCATCTTCTCGAACATGGCAGGCCAGTTCGGTACGTGGCCGACCGTGGCCCGACCCGCAGGGCACAGCGACAGGACCGGTGCGGAACAGCAATCGGCCCCGGTGCGCCGCAACTCGCTCAGGCATCGTTCCAGCCATGTGGGATCGTGGTAGAAATCATCGGAATTGAGAAACGCCACATACGCCCCTGAGGCCAGCGCAAGCCCTTTGTTCATGGCATGATACAGCCCGCTGTCCGGCTCGGAAACATAACGTATCCAACCTTTCTGCCGGTACTTCTCAAGGATGACCCTCGTGCCGTCTTCAGACGCGCCATCTATGACGAGATGCTCTACAGGGCTGACAGACTGCTCGTGTACGGAATGCAGGCACTGCTCAAGCATCGCCTCGCGCCCGGCCCGCACGATATTGCGCGTGACCGTGATGACCGTGGCACCGGCTGTCATACCGATCCCCGGGCCCGTTCATGTTCAGCAAGCGCCATATCGTGCCGCACCATGCGCCGTACCAGTTCCGCGAACGATGTCTTCGTGGGATTCCAGCCCAGAAGTTTCCGGGCCTTTGAAGGATCGCCCCAGAGGTTCACCACATCCGTGGGGCGGTAGAATTCCGGAGAAACTTCCACCAGAACGCGGCCCGTGGCTTTGTCTATCCCCTGTTCCGCTTCCCCTTCTCCTCTGAACTCCAGCTCCATCCCCGCTTCACGGAACGCAAGCTGGCAGAATTCCCGAACAGAGTGCTGTTCGCCTGTGGCAATGACGAAATCCTCGGGCTTTTCCTGCTGGAGGATGAGCCACATACATTCCACGTAGTCGCGGGCATAGCCCCAGTCGCGCAGGGCCGAAAGATTGCCGAGGTATAATTTCTCCTGAAGCCCCAGCGCGATACGCGCCGCCGCAAGGGATATCTTACGCGTGACGAAAGTCTCTCCCCGACGTTCCGATTCATGATTGAACAAGATGCCGGAACAGGCGAACATCCCATACGCCTCACGGTATTCTCTGGTGATCCAGAACCCATACTGCTTGGCAACGGCATACGGAGAATAGGGATGGAAGGGCGTGGTCTCGCTCTGCGGACATTCCTCCACCTTTCCATACAGTTCTGACGTGGAGGCCTGATAGATGCGACAACTCTTCTCAAGCCCGCAGAGACGCACCGCCTCCAGCACGCGAAGTACTCCTGTAGCCACCACGTCTGCCGTATACTCCGGCACATCGAAGCTGACCTGTACGTGGCTCTGAGCCGCCAGATTATAGAGTTCGTCCGGCCGTACCCTCCCCACGATGCGGACGAGGCTCATGGAGTCGGCAAGGTCGCCGTAATACAGATAGAAATGCGGATGAGCAAGCAGATGGTCGATGCGCTCCCGCTTCTCCACGGAAGTGCGGCGCACTACCCCATGGACTTCGTAGCCTTTTTCTAAAAGGAATTCAGAAAGATACGATCCATCCTGCCCAGTGATGCCGGTGATAAGCGCCTTTTTCATCCTTTCTTCCTCCCGCTCTGCTTCAATTTCACTCTCTGCCGGCGTGCTTTGGCCGCACGATATTTTTCCCTGTATTTCTTCCGCTTCCGGCCCCACAGCAGCGAGGACAGGACTTTATAACGCTCACAGCGAAGACCATCCTGAACAAGCCGCCCCAGTTTCCTGCCGCCAAGGACGGCCTTCATCGCGGCAAGGCGATCCTTCTGCTCCGCGTTCCCCAGAGCCGCGCCCATGCGGCAGAACAGATAGCGCAAAGCATCCGCGAAGTTCACGTAATACAGCCGGTCCTCACTGGCGAAGCACCTGCCCATGCTTTCACCCCAGCGCACCAGCCCCGAAGGCTGGCCGAACAAAGCCCGGAAAAACTCCCGCCGCCATGCCGCGCAGGGCAGACTCTCACCTATGGACTGCACCTCCTCCGGCTTCTTCATCCGATAGCGGAAATCGTACAGCAGATCACATTCACTGCGGGTAAGACCACCGCCGAACCAGCGATGGAAACTCTCCTGCCCTCGTTTCCTCTTCTCTTCCTGAATACGGCTCTGGAGTTTTTCATCGTTGGAAAAACCACCATCGCGGAACTTCACGATATGGTCATGAACGCGGCAGAACTTTGCCCGCAGGCCCAGCAGTGTGCAGAGTACGTTATTGTCGGCCAGGCAGCAGAACGACATATCGAAGCCGCCCAGCTCCCGCAGAAGGCTCGTCCTGACGAACACAGTCTGATGACAGGGATATTGCCCGAAAGGAACGAGTTCCAGACCGCCGCGCCACGAGGCCCGCACCTCCCCGCTGTCCTTGTCGATGAGGAAAGCGTCGGCGTAGGAGACATCGGCCCCATGCTCCATCAGCGCGCGCACGCTGTCGTCCACGGCGGTCTCGGAACAATAGAAGTCATCGGAATTGAGGAAGGCGATATATTCACCCCGCGCACGGGCCAGCCCCTT
>JAFWYI010000286.1 GCA_017522745.1 Mailhella sp. | reverse complement strand
GCAAGGCATAGGGGCGTCGACCGGTGCGGGGATCGGTGAAGCCCACAGGTTTGAGCGGGCCGAAGGTCAGCGTGCGTTCGCCGCGGTCGGCAAGGGCTTCGATAGGCATGCAGCCCTCGAAGTGTATCTCCTTTTCGAAATCGTGGGAGGGGACGCGTTCGGCTTCCAGAAGGGCTTTGTAGAAGGTCTCGTACTCGGCGCGCGTCATAGGGCAGTTGAGGTAGTCGCCGTCACCCTCGGAAGGCGCGGTCATGGTCTCCATGGGCTTGTCGAGCATGGGCGCGTCGTCGGAGTAGGGCGGCGGGGCGTCGTTACCGTAGCGGGAACCGCGGAAGGCGATGCTCATATCCACGGAGTCCGCACGGACGATGGGGGCGATGGCATCGTAGAAATAGAGGCGCGAAGGGCCGTCGTCACCGGAGATGACGGAGGCGATGGACGCGGCGAGATTCTCCGAGACCAGCGGCCCTGCGGCCACGATGACAGTCTTCCCTTCGAGTTCCGGCGCGTCGAGGCTGGGGATCTGGCGGCGGATCAGGGTGATGAGCGGTTCCTCTTCTACGCGGCGGGTGAGGCGCTGGCTGAACAGCTCGCGGTCCACGGCAAGGGCTTTGCCCGCAGGCACGGAGCAGGTCTCGGCAATGGCCATGACCTCGCTGCCGAGTTCGCGCATCTCCTGCTTGAGCAGACCGACGCCGGAGCCTTGTACATCATTGGAGCGGAACGAATTGGAGCAGACCAGTTCGCCAAGGCCTTCGCTCACATGGGCAGGCGAGAAAGTCTCGGGTTTCTGTTCATAGATGGTGCAGGCGATACCTGCGCGGGCCAGTGCCAGTGCACATTCACAGCCGGCAAGGCCGCCGCCGATGATGACGAATCCAGTTTCAGGCGATTCCATGCTTCACTCCGGGAACGATGATTAGCTCGAACGCTCTTTCGTGCGTCCACGCCGGGGCATAGTAAAGGAAGATGCTCCTAAAGTCACCTTTTTATGCAAGCAGGATAAAATGTTCCTTTTTTCTTGAGGAAAATTTTCAGATGCGCTTGACAGGGACTAGCGACGATTCTTAAGACATGGTATACACAATCGTTGAGCTTACTACGAAAAGGCGCACGCCCTTTCTTTCATTATTCAGACTTCAACCCATAACGTGGAGATTCGTATGTCCATTGAAAAACAGCGCACCTACGCCCTCGTAGGCACCGGCGGCTGCGGTAAGACTTCTCTTGCTGAAATGCTTCTTTTCCAGGCCGGCATCATCAACCGCCTTGGCGCCATTGAAGAAGGCACCACGGCTCTGGACTACGAACCTGAAGAAATCAAGCGCCGTGGCTCCATCCAGCCCGGTTTCGCCTCCTTCGACTGGAAGGGCTTCCGCCACAACCTCATCGACATCCCCGGCGACGCTAACTTCTCCGGCGATGTGGACTGGCTGCTCACTGCTGCCGACAGCGTCGTGGTGGTCGTGGACGCCGTTGACGGTGTTCGTCCTCAGATGCGCCGCGTGTGGAAGAGCGTGAAGGCCGCTGGTCTTCCCGTCATCGCCGTGGTCACCAAGATGGACCGTGAACGCGCCGACTTCGACGCCGCTCTGAACAGCCTCACCAACCAGCTTGGTGTGCGCCCTGTCGTGTTCTATATCCCCGTGGTCGAAAACGGTGAATTCGTGGGCCTGGTGGACGTGTTCGCCGGCAAGGCTCTGCGCTTTGGTGAAAACGGTTCCGTGGCCGAAATGCCCATCCCCGCCGAACTTGAAGACGAAGCCATGCTGCTTCGCGACACCTCCGTGGAAAACATCGCCTCTTCCGATGAAGACCTGATGAACAGCTACCTCGAAGAAGGTTCCCTCACGGAAGAAGAGATCGCTCTCGGTCTGCGTAAGGGTGTGCTTTCCGGCGAAATCGTGCCCGTGCTGGCCGCTTCTGCCATGAACAACAAGGGCGGTCGTCGTCTGCTCGACCAGATCAACGCCCTCATGGCTTCTCCCCTCGATCGTCCCGCCGTGCTCGGTAAGGACGCTTCCGAACTCGCTACCGACGCCGAAGGCCCCGCCACCTGCCTCGTGTTCCGTTCCATGAACGACGCCTTCTCCGGTCAGGTGAACATGATCCGCGTGCTTTCCGGCACCATTTCTTCCGATACCACCCTCAAGAACATGCGTACCGGCGAAATGGAACGTCTCGGCTCCCTGCTGTATGTCAACGGCAAGACCCAGACCCCCTGCAAGGACGTTCTCGGCCCCGGCGCCATCGTTGGCGTTGCCAAGCTGAAGTCCACCCGCACCGGCGACACCCTTGGTGAAGAAAAGTCCTCCTTCGAAGTGGAAATGCCCGCTCTGCCCGCTCAGCTCATCTCCTTCGCTCTCGCTCCCAAGCAGAAGGGCGACGAAGACAAGGTGTTCGCCGCTGTGCAGAAGCTGCTCGACGAAGATATCACCCTCAAGCTCAGCCGCGACGAAGAGACCGGCGACGTCCTCATCTCCGGCATGGGCCAGCTCCATATCGAAATCTCCGTGGAAAAGGCTCGCCGCCGCTCCAAGGTCGATATCGAACTGAAGGCTCCCAAGATCCCCTACCGCGAAACCGTGCGCGGCAAGGTGCAGGTGCAGGGCCGTCATAAGAAGCAGTCCGGTGGCCGTGGCCAGTTCGGTGACTGCTGGATCGAAATGGAAGGCCTGCCCCGCGGCACCGGCTACCAGTTCGAAGACGGCATCGTCGGCGGCGTCATCCCCCGCCAGTACATCCCCGCTATCGACAAGGGGATCCAGGAAAGCGCCGCTCGCGGTTACCTCGCCGGCTGCCCCGTCGTGGACTTCAAGGTCCGCGTGTACGACGGCTCCTACCACACCGTGGACTCCTCTGAAATGGCCTTCAAGATGGCCGGCTCCATCGCCTTCAAGGCCGCTATGGCTCAGCTGAAG
>JAFWYI010000285.1 GCA_017522745.1 Mailhella sp. | reverse complement strand
TGTTGCAAAAAATATACCAGAATAAAAAGTAATATATATTTATATGTTATATAATGTTTATTTGTGGATGTTTCCCATATTTTGGAGTGTTTCTCTGATATTTGGGAAATGTTTATACAAAGTGCTAAATATCGAAATAGCCTGAGCGGCTTTTTGTCCGCCATCGTTCCCCCCGTCACTGTTTCAGTTTGATGTCGTGGACGCGCGGTCGAAGGGGCTGTGTTAAATGATAAAGGCCACCCGAAGGTGGCCTTTGCTCGAATCTATACGCAAGCGTTTTCCTGTGCAGGAGCCTTGCTATCCTTTCTTTTCAATCTTCGCCCAGGAATCCTTGAGCGTGACGGTTCGGTTGAACACAGGGTGTTCGGCGCTGCCGTCAGGGTCGGCGCAGAAGTAGCCTACGCGTTCGAACTGCACGTGGCTTCCGGCGGGCATGGTGGCGAGGTAGGGTTCAGCCATGGCGGTGATGACCTTCTCGGAGTCCTTGTTGAAGTAGTCGAGGAAGGTCTTGCCTTCTTCGATGTCGGAGTCGGATTCCGTGGAGAACATCTGTTCGTAGATGCGAACTTCGGTGGGCACGGCGTGACGTGCGCTCACCCAGTGGATAGTGCCCTTGACCTTGCGGCCGTCGGGGCTGGAGCCGCCGCGGGAGGCGGGGTCGTGGGTGCAGTGCAGCTCGATGATGTTGCCGTTCTCGTCCTTGATGACTTCCTGGCAGGTGATGTAGTAGGCGTAGCGCAGGCGCACTTCCACGCCGGGAGCGAGGCGGAAGTACTTCTTGGGCGGATCCTCGCGGAAGTCGTCGCGGTCGATCCACAGTTCGCGGCAGAAGGGGACCTTGCGGCTGCCGAAGGATTCATCTTCGGGATGCAGGGGCTGTTCGAATTCTTCCACCTTGTCTTCGGGGTAGTCGGTGATGACGACCTTGATGGGGTCGAGTACGGCCATGCAACGCGGGGTGACAGCGTTCAGATGTTCGCGGCAGCAGAATTCCAGCAGGCTGTAATGCACCTTGGAGTCGGCGGCGCGGGCGATGCCGATGCGGGAGCAGAAGTCGCGGATGGATTCAGGCGTGTAACCACGGCGGCGCAGACCGCAGATGGTGGGCATGCGGGGGTCATCCCAGCCGCGCACGAAGCCTTCCTTCACCAGCTGGATGAGCTTACGCTTGGAAAGCACGGTGTAGCTGAGGTTCAGGCGGGCGAATTCGATCTGCTGGGAGCGGTACACGTCGAGAGTGTCGAGGACCCAGTCGTAGAGTTCGCGGTTGTTGTCGAATTCCAGCGTGCAGATGGAGTGGGTGATGCCTTCGATGGAGTCGGAGAGGCAGTGCGTGAAGTCGTACATCGGGTAGATGCACCACTTGTCGCCGGTGCGGTGATGGGAGGCATGGCGGATGCGGTAGATGGTGGGGTCGCGCATCACGATGTTGGGGGAAGCCATGTCGATCTTGGCACGCAGAACGTATTTGCCGTCTTCGAACTCGCCGGCCTTCATGCGGCGGAACAGGTCGAGGCTCTCTTCGGCGGGGCGGTCGCGCCACGGGGAGGGGATGCCGGGCTTGGTGAGCGTGCCGCGGTATTCGCGGATCTGCTCGGCGTTCAGTTCGTCCACGTAAGCCTTGCCCATTATGATGAGCTTTTCGGCGTATTCGTAGAGCTGATCGAAGTAGTCGGAAGCGTAGTGGACGTCGCCTTCCCACTGGAAGCCGAGCCACTGCACGTCGCGCTGGATGGATTCGACGTATTCGGTGTCTTCCTTCACAGGGTTGGTATCGTCGAAGCGCAGGTTGCACTTGCCGTTGTATTCCTGTGCAAGGCCGAAGTTGATGCAGATGGACTTCGCATGCCCGATGTGCAGATAGCCGTTGGGCTCAGGCGGGAAGCGGGTATGCACGCGAGAGTCGAAGCGGCCGGTGGCGTTATCCTGATTGATGCGGGCGCGAAGAAAATCGACGCCTTGAGTGCGTTCCGCTTCAGGGGCGGAGGTGTTGAGCTGGCTCATAGGGGCCTCATGATGGTTTGCCGCTGCGCGTTCAGGGCGCACGATACGGCGTTGATGGAAAGACGGCACTAGGCCGGAAAAGAAAAAGACAGGATACCTTCGAGCCGTGCAGAGGTCAATCATGCTGCAGGGGGCCTTGTGCCTTTTCTTTGAGCATGAGATGCGTTATCCTGCTTCGGTCGTTTGGTATATCAGCAGAAAGAACGCGGCACTGCCGCAGGAGATGATATGAAGATAAAAGAGACGCGAAAAGCCAGCAAAGCCCGCAAGGTTCGCAAGGCAGAAGCGGTCGTTGAGGCAGAAGTCCGTAAGGATTCCGTATACGCCTGGGTACTCGCCGCTCGTCCCAAGACCCTCAGCGCGGCGCTTTCTCCTGTGGCTGTGGGCTGTGCCCTTGCCGTGTGGGCTGGCTGCTTCAAGCCTGTACCCGCGCTTTTGTGCGCCATTTTTGCGATACTTATGCAGATCGCATCGAATTTCATCAACGATTACGTGGATTTTGAAAAAGGCCGCGATGGAGAGGACCGCCTTGGTCCGCGCCGTGCCTGTGCGCAGGGCTGGATAACTCCCAAGAAGATGAAGATAGGCACCGCCATCACGCTCGTTCTTGCGCTTTGCGCGGGCCTGCCGCTGGCCTATTACGGCGGCGAGAACATGCTGAGCGTGGCAATGCTCTGCCTCATCGGCGCATACGCCTATTCTGCCGGGCCGTACCCGCTGGGGCCGAAGGGCTTCGGGGACCTTCTCGTGGTGATATTCTTCGGCGTCGTGGCTGTTGGTTTTACCTTCTACGTGCAGTCCAACGTGTGGACGCCTCAGGCCACGCTTTGCGGCCTTGCCGTTGGTTTCTGCATCGACCTGCTGCTCACGGTGAACAACTATCGCGATTGTGAGCAGGACAGAGCCTCTGGCAAGAAAACGCTCATCGCCCGCTTCGGCAAGGACTTCGGTCTGCGCTTCTATCTTGCGCTGGGTGGTTTTGCCGTGACCTTTGCCATCATGCTCATCCCTCATGGTCTGAAATGGGCCGGCCTGTTCCCTGTGCTTTTCCTCGTGCCCCATTTCATGACGTGGATGAAGATAGGCAACATACGCGAAGGCCGTGCCCTCAATGCCTGCCTTGGCGATACTTCGCGCAACATCGTTATTTTCAGCGTCCTGCTGGCCCTTGGGCTCATCGTGGACGCCGCCGCAAAGCTGAACTGATAGGATGCGTAAAAAATACGGGGGAGGCCGCTTTTCTGAGAAAAGCATCTCCCCCGATCTTCTCCCGAAAAGCGATTTTCGGGATTTTTATTTTAAAGGCTTGTGAGGGAAGAACGCGGGGAACTTGGATGGGATGTCGTCTGATCGCACTTTACCCACTGACCGGCTTGTGGCACATTTTGAAGCAGGTTTTCTCATTCTGAAAATTTTCTGCTCGATGAGGAGTACGCCATGTCGCCCGTCATAGTACCCGAACACTCTCGTCCGCTTCTCGAAGCGCTTTCAGGCGGCAGTACTTTTGAGGTGGACAGCCATATTTTTTCTGCCGGCGAAGACTGGCTCATGGCCATCGGATATCCCCTTGAGGGGGAATTCTCCACGGCCCGGCTGGAAGCGGCCCTGAGCAAAGCCGTGGCGCAGACCGGGGCTTCCGATTGTTTCGTCATCGCGCCTGAACTTCCGGAACGTCTCAAGGCTCATGAGCTGGACAGCGATGTGTACTACACGTTGGCGGCAGATGCTCCCATACCCGCAAAACTGCGCCGCCCTGTGCGGAAGGCCCGTGAACTCCTGCGTGTGGACGAGACCCGCGAGTTCACCGCCGAACACCGCAGGCTGTGGACAGAATTCATGGGGCGGCTCGCACTCCCACCGCGCATCCGTCAGCTTTACGCGGGTACGGCCTCTGCCTTGCGCGGAGGAGCCGACCTGCGCCTGCTCAATGCGTGGGATACGGAAGGCCAGCTCGCCGCCTGTCTCGTTCTCGATTATTCTCTGCCTCATCATGTGGGCTACATTCTGGGCGCTCATTCCAAATCGCATTACGTGCCCCATGCGCCGGACCTGCTTTTTGCAGAAATGAAGGAACGAGCGCTGGCCGAAGGCAAGCATACCATCCTGCTCGGTCTTGGCGTGAATGAGGGCATCACGCGTTTCAAGCTCAAGTGGGGCGGCGTGAAGGATGCTTCGTATCATCTTGCGCAGTGGGAAGCCGTAACGAGCGAAGCCAAGGAACTGGCCGACGCCGTGGTGAAGATGCTGCTCAGTTCCGGCACGGTCTCGCGCTGGGAGTTCATGGAAAGCCTGCCTGAGCAGCGTGAATGTGCCATGCTCTGGCGGCTGGATAAGAACGGCCGCACGTCATGGATAGGTGGCTCGGCCCATTTCTTCTGTTATTCCTTTGAATATTCCCTGCGTCGCCTTTTCGAGAACGTGGACACTGTCCTGCTCGAAGGCCCTATCGACTCCGAAAGCATGGATGAGGTCGATCGTATAGGGCAGCAGCTCGACGAAGGCGCGCCCCGGGTCATCGATTTTCTTTCGGAAGAGGATATCCGCCGCGTGGAACGCATGGTCTACGGGCCGGAAGGCTGGTGGGCTCGTATCTCCGGCAAGATACAGCCGCGCCGTGTGGATGTGCGTGAAGTGCTTTCTACCCGGCGTCAGTGGTCGGCCTTCTTCACGCTGTGGACGGCCTTCCTTGAGCGTAACGGCTGGAGCAACTCCGTGGATCTTGAAGTGTGGGACACTGCGCTGGACATGGGGAAATCCGTGATGGGCATGGAAAGTCTTGCGGAGCAGATAGCCTCGCTGGAATCCGTGCCTATGGAACGCGTCGTCAAATATGTAAAAGACTGCAGGTCCTGGCCGAAGCTCATGGAGAGCAATCGCAGGCGCTATCTTGCGGGTGATCTCATGGGCATGCTGGGCACGAGTGCCGAATTCCCCACGAGGACGGGCACTATCATCAGTGTCCGCGATCAGCGTTTCCGTGAACGTATGCGGCCTTACATCGAGCGCGGCGGGGCAGCGATCTTCGTTGGGGCCGCCCACATGATAAATCTGCGCCAGATGCTTGCCGAAGACGGCTTCACGGTCACGCGTGTATTGCCCACGATAAAGCATCGTTTCATGGCATGGATCACACGTGACGATACTGTCGTCCTGCCCGGCAATCCTGAAGCTCCTGTGTTCGAGGCCGCGCCGCAGAACGTGCGCTCTTCGGCTCTGCGCGGAGTATCCGGCAAGGCGGCGGGCGGCCCGACCAGCGGGCGTATGCTGGCAGACCTTGGGGCGCGCGCCCTCGTGCCGGAACAGATCCCAGCCTACGTGCGCGCCGTATCCAGCAACACGCTCAAGTCCTGCGAAGGCTTCGCGGCCTGGACGTCGCCCGGCAGTCTCATCCTCGTGGCCTTCCCTGCGGAAGATGAAGTTCCGGATACGAGGGCTTTCTGGGAAAGCGAAGCCTATGCCTCCCGCCTCGATAAGGCCGTGGCTCAGGCCCTCGCTATGCCGGAACTGCGGCGCATCACGGTGCTTGCTCCTGCTGTTCCTGCGGCCGCACCGGAAAGTGCCGTCATCGACCGTGATGCGTGGTGGAGCATATCGCTTCCGCATCGGCCCGGTCAGAAGCTCCGCAACATGCTTCGCCGCGCTCAGCGTGAGGTGAGCATCGCCGTGGAGGACTGGGGCGAGGATCACGCCGCGCTGGTGGATCACTATCTCAAGGTGCGAACACTGGCCCCGGGTACGCGGCATATCTTCGGCCGCGTGGGCGAATATGTCCAAAAGTCGCCGGATGCGTTGCTTTTTGCCGCGCGTGATGCTGCTGGCAGGCTTCAGGCTATGGCTGTGGGCGATTTCAGCGCCATGAGTTCTGCGTTCTACATGTTCGCCTTCCGCCGCGACGACTGCCCCCCAGGTGTGAGCGATGCCCTCGTGGCAGAGCTGGCACGTGAGGCTGAACGCCGCGGGCAGAGTACGCTGAATCTCGGTCTCGGCATCGACGGCGGCATCTCCTTCTTCAAGAAGAAGTGGGACGCCGTGGAAGCCATGCCTCATTTTGAAACGAGCTGGACTGTCTAGCGCAGGAGCCCGCATGCTGAAGAAAAACGCCAAGGAAATTTTTGCCGGACTCAAGGGCCCCAGCCTCTGGGACAGCCTGCGCGAACTCATGACGCCCCGCGAACTGGAATGTCTGCAGGTGGAAGTGACCTCCTGCTGCCCGGGGAAATGCACGTACTGCCCCCATACCACCCGGGCAGATGTATGGAGATCCCGCCACATGGAGCCGGAAACCTTCGCGGCTCTGTTCTCTATCATGAAAAAGACGACGCGAGTCCATCTGCAGGGATGGGGGGAACCTTTCCTCAATCCGTGGTTCATGGATTTTGTGGAACTTGCGCGGCGTGCCGAATGTGCGGTGTCCACGACCACCTGCGGATTGCGTATGGACGAAGCGCTGGCGGAACGCATCGTGACCAGCGGTATCGACATCGTGGCGTTTTCTCTGGTGGGAACGGACGAGGAAAGCAATGCCGCGCGCGCAGGAGTGCCGTTCTCCCGCGTGGCTGAGGCTGTCCGCCTGCTTCAGGAGGCCCGGAAGAAGCATAACGCCGTTCATCTTGAGATACATCTGGCGTATCTTATGCTGGCCTCCAACGTCGAAGCAGTGCGCGGGCTCCCGAAGTTGATGGAAGAATGGGGCGTACACGCAGTGGTGGTGAGTACCATGGACTACATCCCTTCGCCGGAGATGGAGCATGAGGCTTTTGCTCCCCATGAGCGCGAGAAGATAGAGGCGGCGCGTGTGGTCATTGAAAGTGTCGGCGCAGAAGTCAGGGCCGCCGGGCGGGATTTCTACGCTTCGCTTCCGGCTCCTGAGCCTGCGCCATGCTGCCGGGAACGCGCACACCGCACGCTTTATGCGGATGCGGCAGGTGAGATATCGCCCTGCGTCTATCTCAATGTTCCTATGGACGCGGAACAGCCGCGCAGGACGGTGTTCGGACAGGTACGGCAAACAGATCCGCTGACTATCTGGAACATCCCGGAATACGTGGATTTCCGTAAGGCCGTAGAAACAGCGGATCCTCCGGCGGCATGCGTTTCCTGCGCCAAGCGTTTTGAAGCTCCATGCGCGGAGTAGGTATCGTTCCGCAGTTTTGTTAGATCGAATAAAAAAGGCGCCATCCTGTTACGGACGGCGCCTTTTTTATTTTGGGGTGAGGGTTAGTTCGCGTTGCCGACCTTTTTGGCAGCGTCGGCGGCTTCAGGATCGAAGACCTTGCCAGCGCGGCGCATATACAGCGTGTAAGCAGGGCCGGAGATGATGTAGGCGATAAGGATCAGGAAGCAGAACAGACGCGGCATGGAGAAGATCAGGCTGGCGAGGAGCAGAGTAGCCACCATGGTCTGATAGGGATGAGCCTTGGCAAAGCTGAACTCCTTGAAGGAGAAGTAGCGCACACGGCTTACCATGAGCAGAGGGGCGATGGTAGCTATCACCAGCGTGAGGCCGGGCAGGATGGCTTCGAGGAAGCTCGGATAGTAGGGCATGAACAGCACGAAGCAAGCCATGACACAACCGGATGCCGGGCTGGGCAGACCCACGAAGAAACGCTTGGACGTGGTGGCCACACCTACGTTGAAGCGTGCAAGGCGGAGAGCCGCACAGGCACAGTACAGAAAGGCTATGGCAAGGCCGAGACGACCGAAGTCATGCAGCTGCCAGGCGTAGGCGAGCATGCCGGGAGCTACACCGAAAGCCACGCAGTCGGCAAGAGAGTCGAGTTCCATACCGAACTGGGAGGCCGTGCCAGTAAGGCGGGCTACCTTACCGTCGCAGCCGTCGAGGAGGGCACTCGTGAGGATGGCCCAGGCCGCCAGATCGAACTGCCCCTGAAAGGACAGGATGATGCTGAAGAAGGCACAGAACAGACTGCCAGTGGTGAACAGATTCGGCAGGATATAGAAACCGCGAGCAACAGGCTTTTTCTGGATGTGCATATCTACCTCGTGTTAGTCATTGACCTTCTTGGCCAGAACGGTCTGACCGGCAAAGACCTGATCGCCGATACGAACAGCAGGATTATAGTCGGCAGGCAGATAGACGTCAACGCGGGAACCGAAGCGGATCATGCCGAAGCGCTGACCGCGCTTGAGTTCGTCGCCCTGTTCGGCATGGGGCACGATGCGGCGGGCGATGAGGCCGGCGATCTGCACGAAGGTCCAGCTGTCGCCATTTTCATCCTTCATCTGCCAGGTGCAGCGCTCATTGTCGGTAGAGGCTTTGTCCCATGCGGCGTTGATGAATTTGCCCGGCCAGTAGCGAACACCGGTCACCGTGCCATGCACGGGGGCGCGGTTCACATGCACGCTGAAAACATTCATGAAAATGGAAACGCAGGTCTTGCGCTCTCCATCCATGGGGTCGATGCGGGGCTCGATGCGGATGATCTTGCCGTCGGCAGGGCTGACGCCAAGATTTTCTTCCTGGGGGACCACACGTTCAGGGTCGCGGAAGAAGTGTACGGAGAACCAGAGCAGCACGAAAGCGACGATGGTGACCGGCCACCAGCCGAGGATGGCGGTGAGCAGGGAAAGGACCGTGAGAAGGCCGATGATAGGGGCGCCTTCGGGAGCGAGGCCGATACTGGGCTTGTTCATGCGGAACTCCTTAGCCCGTTTGCGGGCTTTTAAGAGACCCGCCCCACACAGGATGCGGAGCGGGCTCGTAAGATCAGTCTTTGCGTTTAAGGATGACCACGTGCTTGAGGGCACCTTCGCCGGAGCTTCTGGTCTGCACGTCGGGATCGTTCTGCAGTGCAAGGTGGATGACGCGGCGCTGATAGGCGCTGAGCGGTCTGGTCGTCTGCACTTTACCGGTGGCCTTCACCTTTTCAGCAAGGCTGAAAGCCAGTTCCTGAAGCCGGGAATCCTGACGGACATGGTAGTCGCCAGCGTCCACCTGCACTCGGATCTGCGAACCCATGATGCGGGTGATCATGCGGGAGGCAAGGTACTGGACGGCGGCAAGGTTCTGTCCGTCACGCCCGATGAGGAGACCGGTGTCTTCGCTTTTCACAGAGATCTGGATGCGGTCTTCGCCGATCTCCAGAGAAAGTTCGACATCTTCAGGTTCCTTATCGAGGATAGGAGCCACGAGCTTGCCCACCACGGTGCGGGCGGCGTCAGTCAGTTTTTCCTGATCGAGTTCGTTCAGCGGGACCCGGGGCAGAGAGCTTTCCATGGCGTCACCATCATCAGCTCTGTCCGCTTTTTCCTGCTTTTCGGCTCGCGGAGCGGACTCGCCACGGTTGTTCTGGCGGCCATTCTGCCGACCCTGACGGCCACGGCGGGAACGAGGAGCCTCGTTCTCATCCTGCTCGGGCTTAGCTTCGATCTCTTCGGACTTCTGCTCGTCCTTCACGGGGGAGGCGTTGTCCACAACGCTTTCTACAGGCGCTTTGGCAGGGGAGACGTTCGCTTCCGTTTCGGTCAGCAGTTCTTCAGCGATATCCTTCGAGGGCTCCTGCAGGTCTTCCGCGACAGAAGCGGCTTCCTGCTCGGCTCGTTCGCGGCGGCGATCGTTACGACCACGGCGACGACCTTCTTTTTCCGGCTTGGGAGCGGAAGGTATCGGCATGAAGATCGGCAGAGTGGCGAGGCGGGCAACGATCTTTGCCTTACGCGCACCGACGATACCGAAGATGCCGGTCTTGGCATCTTCGATGATGTCGATCTCCAGTTTTTCTCTGGGTACATCGAAGTGCGCGCAGGCTTCCGCGATGGCGGCATCCAGCGTCTTCCCCAGAAACTCTTTGGATTCACTCATGGGACGACCTGTTACTTGTTACGCAGGGTCCAGGCCTGCTGGGCGATGGACAGCACGTTGTTGCACAGCCAGTAAAGCACCAGACCGGAGGGGAAGTTGATGAACATGACCGTGAAGATGACGGGCATGATCATCATGATCTTGCGCTGCTGGGGGTCGCCAACGGAGGGGCTCAGCCACTGCTGCAGGAACATGGTGGCACCCATCACGAGAGGAGTGATGTAGTAGGGGTCCTTCACGGAAAGGTCAGCCAGCCACAGCATGTCGGTGCCGGGCAGGTAGGTGACGAAGGAAGCGTGGCGCAGTTCGATGCAGTTGAGCAGGGCCTGATACAGAGCGACGAACACAGGAAGCTGGATGAGGATAGGCAGGCAGCCGCCCATGGGGTTGACGCCATAGGTCTTGTAAAGCTGCATGATCTCACGCTGCATGGCCTGCTTGTCATCCTTGTACTTCTCCTGGATCTGCTTCATCACGGGCTGGAGCTGCTTCATCTTTTCCATGGATTTGAAGCTCTTGCGAGAGAGAGGCCAGAACACGATCTTGATGAGGACGGTCAGCAGGATGATAGCGATGCCCCAGTTGCCCACGAGGTTCTGCATCCAGGTGAGGAGCTTGAGCATGGGAATAGCGATGAAGCTGAACACGCCGAGATCCACGGAGTCGGAGAGTTCGTTGGGAGCGGTAGCGAGCAGGTCACGGCTCTTGGGGCCGATCCACCAGCTCGTCTTCAGCACCTTGGGCTGGCCGGCTTCAAGGTTGATGTCCTGAAGTTCCACAGCGGCACGCCACACGCCGCCTTCGGTGATGCGGCCCTTGAACACAGAGGTGCTGCCCACTTCGGGAAGGACGGCGGAGAGGAAATAGTTGCTCATGAGGCCGGCCCAGTAGATCTCGCCATTGGCCATCACGCCCTTCTGGGTGAGGTCTTCGACATCGGAATCATAGTCGAGGGAGCCCTTGAGGTCCCAGGCCATGCTCATCATGTCGTAATTGCTTTCGCTGCTCATGTCGGTGGCGCCGAGGTTGTAGCTCACGCGGGCAGCGGGATTGGCGGAAGCAGCGGTGATGGTCACCTTTTCGTCCATGAGATAGGTGTCAGCATGGAAGGTGAGGACGCGCTGGATGCGGGTGCCGTTCAGGTCGCCGTTGAAGGTGAGGGTGGCAGTACCGTTTTCGAGCTTCACATCGGAGCCATCGAAGTTCCACTGACCCATGTTCCAGGAGGGCTGGCCGTTGACGAGCAGGCCCATGGGAGCCACGGTAGCCGCGGCGGGGGTGATCATATTGAACAGCGGGGATTCAGGCTGCAGATCCGCGTCGTACTGCTTCAGCTTGAAGGACTGGAGCACGCCGCCGCCAGTGTGGAACACGGCTTCGTAGAGGGGGGTATCCACGCGGACTTCACGGCCTTCGGAGGGCACGAACTGAGCGACAGGCACGACAGCCTTGACTTCGGCGGCCTTAGGAGCTTCGGCAGGAGCCTGCTGCTGTTCGGTCACCACGGGCTGCTGAGGCTGTTCGATCCAGCCCATGTGTTCGGCAAAGAGCTGCCAGCCGAACATGAGACCGACAGCAAGGACGATGGCAAGAATAAGGCGACGGTTATCCATGGCGTTCCTGAGAATCTGCAGTTGCAGAGGGATGAGCGTTGGCGAGGGGGGGCACAGGATCGAATCCGCCCGGATGTCCCGGGTGGCAGCGCAGGATGCGCTTAAAACCCAGCCACAGTCCTTTGACAGGGCCGTGGACCTGGATAGCTTCTATAGCGTAGGTGGAACAGGTGGGATAGAAACGACAGCAGGGCGGGTACAGCGGCGAGATGCAACGCTTGTAGAACCGTATAGGCAGGATGAGGAGCCGCTGAGCGAGGGTCATGCCGCATCTCCCGGGACGGAGGCTGGTGCAGCACTGGCAGAACTCTCCATGGGAACGAGAGCGGAAAGTTCGCCGAGAAGCGGCAGGAGTTCGGATTCAGCAAAAGCGAGACTGAACTTATCGGCACGCAGATGTTTCTTGGGCGTGACGACGATGTCCATGGGCGGCATCTCATGCTGATGCAGACGGAAAAAGGAGCGCAGAACACGCTTGATGCGGTTCCGGGCAACGGCATTGCCGCATTTTTTGGTGACAGCAAGCCCAAGACGCCCGCTTCCGGCGATACCGGATCTACGGGCGAACACAACGAAATTTTTCGTATAACGGCGTTCTCCACCATCGTAACAGGCGGTATATTCCGCCCGGCGGGTGATGCGCCGTTCTCTGGGCCAGGTCAGTGACACGAAGATACCCTGCTGCGCCTTCAGAATTAAACGCAAAATGTGGGCGCTGCGAAACGCCGCGCCCGAAACATTTGCATTGTCTGACCAAATCGCGGGTATGACCCGGCGATCTGGATAGCGCACCGCCAGTTAGGCGGACAGGCTCTTGCGGCCCTTGGCGCGACGGCGGTTGATGACGGCGCGGCCGTTGGCGGTAGCCATGCGGGCGCGGAAGCCGTGGGTGCGCTTTCTGCTGATCTTGCTGGGCTGGTAAGTTCTTTTCATGACGCGAGGTCTCCTTACTTAAATTGGAACAAACAGTTATAGCCCGCCTTCGCGGCTTAGTCAAGTCGCTTCGAGCGTGGTTTTCTGTCCCGCCTCACCGGCATAACGGTTTATGGCGTGCCCTATGTTTATGCCACGAGGGGCGTCTCGGCAAGGTAAAAATGTCGATAACGGAAAATTTTTAATGACTTTTCGGCAGGTGACAGGCTGAGCGATTCCGCATAGACTGCTTTTATCATCTCGCGCCGCACTGGCGGCAAAAGGAGCGACCATGCAGGGCGTACCTGTTCTTCGAGTGGCGGCCATCCACGATCTTTCTGGCTTCGGCCGTGCTTCTCTCACTGTGGCCATTCCCATCCTTGCAACGATGGGTATTCAGGTATGCCCGTTGCCGACGGCGGTGCTATCCTCCCAGACCGGCGGCGGCATGACCGGCTTCACTTTCCTCGACCTCACTGACCAGATGGGGCCTATGATGGATCACTGGGCCTCCCTCGGTCTGCAGTTCGACGCGGTCTATTCCGGCTTCCTCGGCAGTCCGGACCAGTCGGAGCTGGCCAGTCGCTGTATGCGCGAGTTCCGTGCCCCGGGTGGCATCGCTGTCGTGGATCCTGTCCTTGGTGACAACGGTCAGCTCGATCCCACCCAGACGCCGGAAATGGTGGAGGCTATGCGCTGCCTCGTGCGGGAAGCGGACATCATCACGCCGAATTTCACGGAAGCCGCCTTCCTTCTGGGCGAGGAATACCGCACGGATATCAGTGATGAGGGGCTGCGCGATCAGCTTCGGGCTCTGGCCTCCATGGGGCCGTCATCGGTAGTCATCACCAGCGCGCCTTCTGCAAAGCCGGGAAGCCTCGCCACCGTTGCCTATGATGGCCGCCGCTTCTGGAAGGTGGAAGTGCCGCACATGAACGCCTTTTACCCCGGCACCGGTGATGCGTTCGCCAGCGTGCTTACCGGCAGCCTGCTCCTTGGCGACAGTCTGCCTGTGGCTGTGGACCGCGCCGTGCAGTTCGTGGTCCTCGGTATGCGTGCCACCTATGGCTACGATATCCCCCATCGTGACGGCGTGCTTCTGGAACGCGCCTTGCCTGCGCTGCGTCTGCCCTTCATGGGCGGAAGCTACACGGAGTTTTAAGAGTTTTTGTGTGTGGGGAGATGATCTTCCCCACGCCCCATGATTCGCGAGGCCTATGCCGCCGGAACTCGTTCTGTCTGGCATAGACCTC
>JAFWYI010000284.1 GCA_017522745.1 Mailhella sp. | reverse complement strand
TGCCATCCATCGCGCTGCGGCCGACCGTCTTCAGGCGGAAAGTGCCGAAGCTCAGCGCGAACTTGACGGCAAAGTGGGCGATTATGTTCAGGTTGCCCTCAAGTCCATGCTTGGATAGCCTTCACAGCAAGGAGTACGGCGTGCAAAAAGTCTATGGAATAATTACAGCCTGCGCTCTTGTCCTTCTTTCGTGCCAGGTCGCGGAAGCCAGCGAAGGTCACGGTTTGCCGTGGGGCGATTTTCTGCTCCGCATGATCAACGCGGCGATCTTTGTCTGGATCATCTGGAAGATGGCGGGCAAAAAACTTAAAACGTTTTTCGTGGGCCGCCGCGAAGAGGTCGTTCAGGAAATGGACGACCTGGCCGTTCGTAAGCAGGAAGCTGAAGCCCGTCTCGCTGAAGTCGAGCGTCATATCGCCGACGTGGAAGCGGAATGTGCCAAACTTCTTGAAGACGGTCGCGCTCAGGCGGAACGCATGAAGGCCGCCATCCTGGCCGACGCTGAACAGCAGGCTGCTCGCATCGTCGAGCAGGCTGTCCGCAACGCGGAACAGGAAGGCAAGGCAGAACTCGAAGCTATTCGTGTCCGTATGGCAGAAACCATCGTGACCGAACTCGAGAAGAGCCTTGTTGAACGGCTCGATGCTGAAACGCATCAGAATCTGATCGACAAATCGTTGACCAAGGTGGTGCTGCAGTGATCGGCAATGTCGTGTCCCGGCGCTATGCCGCGGCTCTCTTTGCCATTGGTAAAGAAGCCGGCATGGAAGAATTGGAACGCTATGGCGCTTCTCTGAGCGCTCTGGGCGAGGCCGTGGAAAAGACTCCCAAACTCGCGGAGGCTTTCCGCAACCCTGTCCTCTCCGCAGAAGAGAAGAAAAAAGTAGTGCTGTCCCTGCTGGATGTGGCAGGCGGCGGTGCCGTTGAACAACGTTTCTGCGCTCTGCTGGCTGATAAGGGCCGGCTCGAACTGCTCCCCGCCATCGCGGCGGATTTCGGCGTTATGCTCGACGAGGCCAGCGGGGTTTCCCGCGGTGTCGTGACCACCGCCGTGGAGCTGGACGAAGTTCGCATGAACGAGATCAAAAACAAGTTGGAATCGCAGACTGGACGCAAGCTCGTGCTTGAGTACGTCATCGATCCCTCCATCATCGGCGGTATCATCCTCCGAGTGGGCGATTCGGTATACGACGCAAGTCTGCGCGCGCAGCTCGATAACCTCAGAGAATCCATCAAGAGGGGTGAGTAGGCCATGCACATCAAGGCTGAAGAGATCGGAAAGATCATCGAGGAGCAGATCCGCAATTACGACCAGCACGTGGAAATGAGCGAGACTGGCACCGTTATGTACGTGGGCGACGGTATCGCTCGCGTGTATGGCGTGCGGAATGCCATGTCCATGGAACTGCTGGAATTCCCCGGCGGACTTATGGGCATGGTGCTCAACCTCGAAGAAGACAATGTCGGCGTCGCACTGCTCGGTGACGACACGGGCATCAAGGAAGGCGACCCCGTCAAGCGTACGGGCCGCATCTTCTCCGTGCCCGTCGGCTCCGCTGTTGCGGGTCGTGTGCTGAACCCGCTGGGTCAGCCTCTGGACGGACTCGGACCTGTTGAAAGCTCCGAAGTGCGCCCTGTGGAACTCAAGGCTCCCGGCATCATGCAGCGTAAGAGCGTACACGAACCTATGGTCACGGGTATCAAGGCTATCGACGCCATTACCCCCATCGGCCGTGGTCAGCACGAACTCATCATCGGCGACCGTCAGGTGGGTAAGACCGCCATCTGCGTGGACGCCATCCTTGCCCAGAAGGGCACCGGCGTGCATTGCTTCTACGTGGCCATCGGCCAGAAGAAGTCCACGGTGGCTCTGGTTGCGGAAACCCTGCGTCAGCACGGTGCTATGGAATACACCACCATCGTGTCCGCTTCCGCTTCCGAATCTGCCCCGCTGCAGTTCATCGCCCCCTACTCCGGCTGCACCATGGCCGAGTACTACCGCGATAACGGCCAGCACGCCCTCATCATTTACGACGACCTTTCCAAGCAGGCCGTGGCTTATCGCCAGATGTCCCTGCTGCTCCGTCGTCCTCCGGGCCGTGAAGCCTTCCCCGGCGACGTGTTCTACCTGCACTCCCGTCTGCTCGAACGCGCTGCCAAGCTCAGCGACGAACTCGGCGCTGGTTCTCTGACGGCTCTGCCCGTCATCGAAACCCAGGCTGGTGACGTTTCCGCCTACATCCCCACCAACGTGATTTCCATCACCGACGGTCAGGTGTTCCTGGAAACCAACCT
Source organism: Mailhella sp. (assembly GCA_017522745.1). Classification (GTDB taxonomy): domain Bacteria; phylum Desulfobacterota; class Desulfovibrionia; order Desulfovibrionales; family Desulfovibrionaceae; genus Mailhella. The sequence goes on along the minus strand of JAFWYI010000284.1, from coordinate 572 downwards.
GTTCAACGCCGGTATCCGTCCCGCTATCAACGTGGGTATCTCCGTTTCCCGCGTGGGCGGCGCTGCCCAGATCAAGGCCATGAAGCAGGTCGCCGGTACCCTCCGTCTCGACCTGGCTCATTACCGCGAAATGGCCGCCTTCGCCCAGTTCGGTTCCGACCTTGATAAGGACACCAAGGCCATCCTTGACCGCGGTGCCCGCATGACCGAACTGCTCAAGCAGCCTCAGTACCAGCCCATGCCCACGGAAGAACAGGTGGCCTCCATCTACGCGGCTTCCCGCGGCTTCCTGGACGACATCGAAGTGAAGGACGTTCTTCCCTTCGAAGCCGGTATGCTTGAAATGCTTCGCAACGAAAAGCCGGAGATCCTTGCCGATATCCGCACTCGTCAGAAGCTGGACGACGATCTCGAAGCCCGTCTCAGCGCGGCCATCAAAGAGTTTAAGGTATCCTTCAAGGCGCGGGGGTAACTCATGCCTTCGTTGAATGATGTAAAACTTCAGATAGCCGGTGTCGGCAAGACCAAGCAGATCACGAAGGCCATGGGCATGGTCGCTTCGGCGAAGCTGC
>JAFWYI010000283.1 GCA_017522745.1 Mailhella sp. | reverse complement strand
CGCCGTGCGTGCCTTCCTGGATGCGGATACCAGCCGTGCCGTGACAGTACACGATGAAGGGATAGCGCTTACGGCGGGCACGATCGGCCGCGGCCACGAACTTGGCACCTTCAGCTACGCCCACGGAGCCGCCGCGGAAGGAACCGACGAGGATGGCCACGACCACCTGGACGCCGTCGATGCGGGCTTCGAAGGTGATGCAGCCGCTCTTGAGGCCGGTCTTCTGCTTGGCGTCAGCGATCTTGGCATCGAAGTCGGGGAAGTTCAGCGGGTTGCCGGCTTCGACTTCGGAGTTGAACTCATACAGCGAGCCCTCGTCGAAACAGTTGTTCATGACCCACTGATATTCCATGGGGAAATGATGACCGCAAGAGGAGCAGACACCGGCGAATTCATTGTAGAGATCGGGCGCCCACATATCCATGCAGCCGCGTTCACGGCAGTACGGACAGGAGACGGCACGGTCTTCCTTCGCCTTGTCGCTCACCCAGTTCCAGCCTGACTGACCATTCTCTTCCCATTCGGAAAGCGTGGTGAGATCTTCCTCGGCGGCAGGAGCAGGAACTTCATCCGTCTTGCCACGGAGCTTGTTCCACGGCTTGAGAACACGGAGTTTGAACATTTCCCATTCCGAGCCGACTTCTTCCACAAGGCGACCGAAACTGCGGCGATTGCGATGATAGAGATCGTAGATGAGGCGGTTGTAGATCTCCCACCACTGCTCAGACCACGCATCACCGAGGCGCCCCATGATCGACCGCGTATTGCGGCACTCGCTGTGAGAAGCCTTGAGGAACTTGTTCTGGCGCATCTCCACAAGGCGCTGACGAGCCTTGCGGGAAAGATCCCAGCGGATGGCGAAATCGTCGAGATTGAGTTCGCGGTCACGCAGACGGCGCAGGATGCTGGCACGCAGAGGCGCAAGGCCACGAGCCTTGAGTACCACTTCGTCCGTGGCGCGGATCACTTCCTGACGGACAGCGCGGAAGAACTCGAAATGATACGGACGGGCACCAAGTACGGGTTCCTGGATGACCTTGTCGATATAACCGAACTTCAGGTTGTCTTCAGCAGTGAGGTGCAGGTCGCGGGCACAGCGCTCCACCAGCTCGGCAGAAGCACGGGCCCCGCCGCGCAGACGGCCTTCGATGGCCGCAGCGCCTTCAGGCGAGATGACCGAGTAATAGCCGTGCGAGAGCATGAGGCGTCGGTCGGCCAGAGCGATGGCTTCAGCGCCGCCGGAACCGCCTTCAGAGAACACCGCGATGAAGGGCACGGTGAGCCCGGCCATTTCGTAGATATTGCGGGCGATCTGCTGAGCCGCGCCGGGATAATCTTCCAGAGGATAGCCGCCGGGGGTGAACACGTAGGCATGGATCGGGATACCTTCGGTCTCTGCCACGCCCATGTAATGCTTGGCCTTGGCATTGCCCCACGGCTTGGCGGAACCGCCGTTGCGGAACTCTTCGCCATGGCCTTTTTCATGACCGATGACCAGCACAGGCTGATGATAGACCTTACCGTGGCGCTTACGGGTGATGTAGGCACGAGCGATGATCATGGCAGGGTCGTTGGTATGTTCGCCCTGACCACCGATCTCGGTGTAGTTATCGTAAACGTTTTCAAGGATATCGCGCAGACATACACGCTGGGGATGACGTACGATGCGAACCTTGTCCATGGGGGTGAGCTTATCTTCGAGCTTGCACTCCATGAAGAAGAAATAGTCGCTGAGCGCGGACATCTTTTCGCTGGCTTCCTGAGCAGTGCAGTTCTCCAGTTCACCACGCACTTCAGCCATGCGAGATTCCAGAGTGCGGATATCTTCCTCATGCTTACCGGGGAAGATATCCTTCATGTAGTTCAGGCGATCAGCAAGCTGATGAAGCTGTTTTTCCCATTCCATCATATGTGAATCCTCTCCTGAAAGAACAGGAAATTAGAACCGCAGCATACGCTCGGTTTTTTTCTTCAGAAATTCCACGTTGGAGCGCAGAGCCTCTCCCTTGCCGTTGTGGCCTTCGAGAACGAGGTTCTCAAGGAAGCTGAGGCCATGCTCCGTGACTTCGGCCAGATCCTTGCCCCAGATGATACCGAGCGCAAGGTTGGGGTCGAATTCCGTGGGGATGGTATAGGGCGCTTCAGGAGACGTGGGCGGCACCTGCGTATGCAGTCTGAGCCATTCTTCATCCTTCCAGACGAAGCGGTCGATATCGCCCACCCACGGCGCGAAGCCGTTGTCAGGATCTTCAGCGATGATGCGGTATTCCACGCCCACGCCGTCGAAGACGATATCATCCTGCGTATAACCCAGAGCTTCGCCGAGTGCGGTGCGGATCTGTTCAGCTATAAGATCCACTTCCTGCCCCTTGACGCGGCTGATGGCAGCGGAAACACCGTTTTCCACCTGGATACGAGTGTTCACTTCCATGAGGAAAGGATGACCGTCACGCGTGACGATCCATTCCCACGTGCCCACGTTGTCATAACCGACCTTACGGGCCATGTTCAGGGAATGCTGGGTGATCTCGTCCAGCACAGCAGCGGCATCGAAGCCGTACTCGATGGAGGCGGGATCGAAGCCCGGCGCCACTTCCAGACGCTTCTGGCGGCCAGTGGACTGGATGGAACAGTTGCGGGTGCCGAAATGCACGGGGCTGCGCCCGCTGCGATCGGAAAGCACCTGGACTTCAAGGTGATTGAAATCCGTGATGCGCTGTTCGATAAGAACGCCCTCATCCTTGAACTGACGCATGGCGTAGTTGCGGATACGGCGGTACACCTGGCGGAACATGTCGATATCGTTCACTTCTTCGATACCCATGCCACCACCGCCAGCAGAAGCCTTCACCAGTACGAGCGGGCGGGTGATGCCCTGCTGCAGCTGGAATTCGAACAGGCTGCGGGCCACTTTCTCGGCTTCGAGTTCATCGTAGATGGGACGGTCGGACCCGGGAACGGTGGGCACACCGATGCTGCGGGCAAGG
>JAFWYI010000282.1 GCA_017522745.1 Mailhella sp. | reverse complement strand
TTCGTGCATGGAGCAGAGGGCGGGGCAAGAGTCGTTCACTCAGCGATGGGGGCTTATTCCCACTCGATGGTGCCCACGGGCTTCGGGGTGAGGTCGAAGAGCACGCGGTTCACGCCGGGTACTTCCTTGAGGATGCGGTCGGTGATGTGCTGGAGCAGAGCGAAGGGCACGTCTTCCACGGTGGCGGTCATAGCGTCCACGGTGTTGACGGCGCGGATGATGACGGGGAAAGCGTAGGTGCGCTTGCCGTCGCACACGCCCACGGAGCGGAAGTCCGGCACGGCGGTGAAGTACTGCCACACCTTGCCTTCGAGACCGTTCTTGGCAAATTCTTCGCGAAGGATGGCGTCGGATTCACGCACGCATTCGAGGCGGTCGCGGGTGATGGCGCCGAGGCAGCGCACGCCGAGACCGGGGCCGGGGAAGGGCTGACGGAACACCATGCCGTCGGGCAGGCCGAGGGTCTTGCCCACGATGCGTACTTCGTCCTTGTAGAGCAGCTTCACAGGTTCCACGAGTTCGAACTGCAGGTCGTCGGGCAGGCCGCCCACGTTGTGGTGGGCCTTCACGCCGTCGCTTTCGAGAATGTCGGGGTAGATGGTACCCTGAGCGAGGAATTCGATGCCTTCCTGCTTGCGGGCTTCTTCTTCGAACACACGGATGAACTCGGCGCCGATGATCTTGCGCTTCTGTTCGGGTTCAGCCACGCCGGCCAGCTTGTCGAGGAAGCGGTCCACAGCGTCCACATAGACGAGGTTGGCGTTCATCTGGTTGCGGAACACTTCCACGACCTGTTCGGGTTCGCCCTTGCGGAGCAGACCGTGATTGACGTGTACGCACACGAGCTGCTGGCCGATGGCCTTGATGAGGAGGGCGGCCACCACAGAGGAGTCCACGCCGCCGGAAAGGGCCAGCAGGACTTTCTTGTCGCCTACCTGCTCGCGGATGGCCTTCACCTGTTCGTCGATGAAAGCGAGAGCGAGTTCTTCGTTATTGATGCGCGCCATGGATTCGGGGCGGACATTGCTGGACATCTGATGTCTCCTGAAGAGGATGAAGGTTTGTTTCCTGTTCAGCGGAAAACTAAGCCCTGCCCGCCGTCATGGCTGAGCAGGGCCGTATGTTAGTTCTCGACCTTGTAGTTAGGAGCTTCCTTGGTGATGATAACGTCGTGGACGTGGCTTTCACGCAGACCACTGGCGGAGATCTCCACCATCTTGGCCTTCTGATAGAGTTCGTCCAGCGTGGAAGAACCAAGGTAGCCCATGCCGGAGCGCAGACCGCCCACGAGCTGATAGATGGTCTCGGTGGCGGGACCACGAGCGGGCACACGACCCACGATGCCTTCGGGCACGAGCTTCTTCGTGGGGTTCTGGAAGTAGCGGTCGGCGGAGCCCACGCGCATGGCGTCGATGGAGCCCATGCCGCGGTAGGTCTTGTACACGCGGCCCTGATAGAGGATGGTTTCACCCGGGCTTTCGTCGGTACCGGTGAGCATGGAGCCGATCATGACGGTGTGAGCGCCGGCGGCAAGAGCCTTCACGATGTCGCCGGAGTACTTGAGGCCACCGTCCGCGATGCAGCAGCGGTCGGCTTCACGAGCGGCGCGGCAGCCTTCCATCACGGCGGTGATCTGCGGCACGCCCACACCGGCGACCACGCGGGTGGTGCAGATGGAGCCGGGGCCGATACCCACCTTCACGGTGTCCGCACCGGCCTTGATGAGGGCCTTGGCGGCTTCGTAGGTGGCGATGTTGCCGGCGATGAGCTGGCAGCCGGGGAAGGTGGAGCGCAGCATTTCCACAGCGCGGATGACGTTGGCGGAATGACCGTGAGCGGAGTCGAGCACGAGCACGTCGGCACCGGCGGCGAGCAGTTCGGAGGCGCGATATTCGCAGTCCTTACCGATGCTGATGGCGGCACCAACACGCAGGCGGCCCTTTTCGTCCTTACTGGCGTTGGGGTACTGCTGCACCTTGTCGATGTCCTTCATGGTGATGAGACCGCGCAGCTGGCGGTTATCGTCCACCACGAGGAGCTTTTCGATGCGGTGAGCGTGCAGATGATACTTGGCTTCCTCAAGGGAGGTGCCCACCGGCACGGTGACGAGGTTTTCGCGGGTCATCACTTCGCACACGAGGGTGTTCTGAGCTTCGGTGACGAAGCGCACGTCGCGGTTGGTGAGGATACCCACGAGGGCGTTGCCCTTCACCACGGGCAGACCGGAAACGCGGAACTCGCTCATGAGTTCAAGGGCGTGCTTCACGGTGTCGTCAGGGGCGACAGTCACGGGATCGAGGATCATGCCGCTTTCGGACTTCTTCACCTTTTCCACTTCGAGGCGCTGACGAGCCACATCCATATTCTTATGGATGATGCCGATGCCGCCCTGACGGGCCATGGAGATGGCCATTTCGGATTCCGTAACGGTATCCATGGCTGCGGAGATGAAGGGGATGCCCAGCTTGATGCTGGGGGTCAGCCATGCGGAAACGTCCACCATGTCCGGCGTGACTTCCGAATATTCGGGCACGAGCAGGACGTCGTCGAAAGTAAGAGCTTTACCAAGCACAGTGGCCATATTTGCCTCCAGTTGGATTAGATGCGAAAAATGATAGGACAGAGTATCTTTGCGGCTTGTCTCTGTCAACTGGCAGGGCGTGCCGTTTTTCGCAAGGAGGCAGAAGAAGGCCCGGAAACGATTATCTTTTCCGGGCCGGGATTCAGCTAGAGATCGCAGTGCAGGTTGGAACGGGGGCTGGCGTTGCGGGAAATGGTTTCTTCTGCAGCGTCTCCGCACTGATGATCGTGAGGTCCGTCTCCGCGATAGGTGGTGCCTTCCAGGGCTTTTTCGGCCTCTTTAGAGGGGCCGCCATACACGGCTTCGCGTTCGGCTTTGTCGGTATGGGCCTGCTCGAAGGTATTGTTGTAGTAGGTGGGACCGTCTTTATCCTTCTTACAGCAGCAGGGAGTGGCGGCTTCGGCCTGAGCAGGGGCCTCCGCGTTTTTTACCGGGGAAGTTTCAGCCGGCATTCCATGCACCATGGCGGCACGCAGGCGGTCTTCATCCTCGTGGGAAAGCGAGGTGCGGATGATGGTGCCGCCTGTGCCTTCGAGTTCGCGCAGGGCTTTATCCAGCGAGATGGAACGGAACAGCACGAAGAGCATGGAGCCGCCGGGCTTGAGTTTTTCGGCAAGCTCTTTCATGAAGCGGTCGTTCACGCCTACATCGGCCAGAGCGCCGGAAACCGCGCCCGCGCCTGCGCCCACGGCGGCCCCGAGCAGAGGATTCAGGAAGATGAGCCCTATCAGCAGGCCCCAGAATCCGCCGGAGATGGCGCTCGCTCCGGTGAGATTGTAGAGTTGGCGGAGTTTGATCTTGCCGTTTTCCTTGCGGACGGCGATGGCGGCATCCTCAAGATCGACAAGATACTCCTTCTGCATGCGGAGCAGGCGCAGCCGCACGTCCTCAGCCTGATACTCGTTGGGATAGGCAACGACGACAAGATTGCTCATAACATCTCCTTTGTTTGGCTACAGACTAGGAGCGCATGCATGAGCGGAAAATGATTTGTTTCGGGGAGGGCGCCTTCAGGCGTAGCTACGTGTGGACGAGTACGGATTGAACCTGAAAAACAGAAAAGGCGCCGGCTTTATGTGTTCGAGCCGGCGCCTTCAAGTGCATGTGAGCAGTAAGCCCTTACAGGGCTGAGCGAACCATCCGTTTTACGGATGGCCCAGACTTTTACATGTTAATCCCAGACGCGCTTGTCTTCGATGGGCTTGATCTGGGGAGGCAGGGAACCGGGAGTAAGCACACGGAGTTCGGGACGCAGCTTGATGCGTTCGCGGAACAGGTGCTGGAGTTCTTCCTTGCGCTTGAAGTTGCTGGCTTCCACGTACAGCACCATTTCGTCCACGCCGCCGGGGTTGGTGACTTCGATCTGCCAGCGCTTGATCTCTTCGAAGCGGGCCATGACCTGTTCCACCTGATGGGGGTACACGAACATGCCCTTGATGCGGGCGGTGGTGTCCACGCGACCCACGATGCTGCCAAGGCGGGGGCTGGTACGGCCGCAGGAGCAGGGAGTGCGGTCGATGTAGGAAAGGTCGCCGGTAGCAAGGCGGATGAGAGGATAGGTCTTGTTGAAGGCGGTCACCACGACTTCGCCCACTTCACCGTCCTTGAGCGGGATACCGGTATCGGGATGGCAGATTTCCACGTAGCAGCGGTTGGAGATGTGCAGACCGTTCTTCTGGAAACATTCGTAGCCGATGCAGCCCACGTCGGCAGTGCCGTAGCCCTGACGCATGATGATGTCGTACTTCTTTTCCATCTGGCTGCGGATCTTCTCGGACAGGCGTTCGCCAGTGCAGAAGGCCACTTCGAGGAAGAGGTCCTTGCGCAGGTTGAGGCCCTTTTCTTCAGCACGCTGGGCAAGGTGCATGAGGAAGCTGGGAGTGCCCACGTAGCCGGACACACGCAGCTTCTGCATGATGTCGAGCTGGGTGGCCACGTCGCTGGGGCCGGCAGGGATGGAGGCGCAGCCGAGGTTGCGCAGAGGTTCTTCAAACATCAGGCCGGCAGGCTGGAGATGATAGTTGAAGGTCACCTGCACGGCGTCACCGGGACGGAAGCCCACGGAGTAGAAGGCTTCGGTGTAGCCCCAGTAGTCGTCGTTACGGTCTTCGGGGTCGAAGATGGGACCGGGGGAAAGGAACACGCGGCGCAGTTCACCGATATCCTTG
>JAFWYI010000281.1 GCA_017522745.1 Mailhella sp. | reverse complement strand
TTCTTCTCATACAGCGGAAAATCCTTCACTCGGGCGGAAATGGTGAGGAAGCTGGCAGCCTCAGGTGTCATGGGGATGGCGTTGCCCTCCAGCCACACGGCCTCCAGATCATCGCCGCTCTTGGCATCCGGCAGGACCCACATGCTCTGCATGATGCGCTCGCGGTCCAGCATGCTCTGACGCCACTGATCGGGCGAGGTGAGCTTGCTGTCAGAGGCAAGCGTGTCATCGAAGATCGCAGGTTCCCCGAAACGCTTCTTGAGCCACTCCACCGTGGAAGCAAAAAGTTTCTGCGTTTCCGTGCCTTCCTTGCTGTAGTCGGCCCGGCTGAACGCCGTGATGCGCACCACGCGGCCTTCATACGCCGTCAGCGCATAACCGGGGAAGCCGGCATCAGGCTTGGGAGGTACGACCTTGTACATCCTCATAGAGCCCTGTTCCGCGAGAGCTTCGCCGATCTTGTAATCCGAGGCTTTGCCGCCGAACGTGATCCCGAAAAGCTCCGCGGCCTGAGCGGGAGAAGCAAAACTGGCCAGAAGTGCCAGAGTCACCAGTATTTTCTTCATAGTTTGTTCCCTGCCAGCAATGGGGTTGATGGTCATGCCCAGCGGGTGAGATCACGCCTTCGCGCTCAGTCTGCACTCTCTTTTGCCGCATACGAGCAGAAGCCATAATTAAACATTCGTCTTCCCTTTGTCTAGCGTGCTTGTCTTTCCCGGCAAGGAGGTATAATTTACGCGCAGTATCGTTTCCAATTTTCTTCTGACACGAACACCATGCTCAAAAAGATCGAACTCCTTGCCCCTGCCGGTGGGCGCGAACAACTGGAAGCCGCCGTGACCTACGGTGCCGATGCCGTCTATCTGGGTGGAAGCAGCCTTTCCCTCCGGGCCAAATGCCGCGGCTTCGATGACGAGGCCCTCACCGCTGCCGTTCGCTACGCACATGCCCATGGCGTGAAGATCTACTACTGCCTGAACGCCATGCCCTTCGACGAGCATTTCCCCGCTGTCGAAGCTCAGCTTGAAGCGCTTCCGGAAATCGGCGTGGACGGTCTCATCGCCGCCGACCCCGGCGTCATCCATCGTGCCCGCAAGCTCTGCCCCTCGGTAGAACTCCATCTTTCCACACAGGCCCATTCCGTGAATTCCGCAGCCGTGGAGTTCTGGCGCGAGAATGGTGCCCGGCGCATCAATCTAGCACGGGAACTCAGGCAGGATGCGATGCGGGAACTCATACGGCGATTCCCTGACATGGACTTCGAAGTCTTCGTCCACGGTGCCATGTGCCTTTCGCTTTCCGGTCACTCCCTCATTTCGGAGTGGGCCAATCAACGTCATGCCAATCTGGGTCTCTGCACACAGCCCTGCCGTTTCGATTATCGCGGCCTTTCGCTCACCGTCGAAGAAGGCATACGCCGTGACGGTCCCTTCCTTGAAGTGCGCGAAGGCGAAGATTTCAGCGGCTTCTGGGCTCCGATGGATCTTTGTCTCGTCCGCTGGCTCGATTCCATCGTGGCCATGGGCCCCGCTGCTCTCAAGCTGGAAGGCAGGACCAAAAGCGCCAGTTACGTCGCTCAGGTGACAGACGTTTACCGCACGGCTCTCGACCGACTTACAGGCGGCGCGTCCAGCGTCGCTCGCCCGGCAGACGACTATGTGCAGGAGCTTCTGCACACGGCATCCCGCCCGCTGAGTTCCGGCTTCTTCCTGAAAGACCGCTACGTTGAAGCTGTCAGTGACGATTTCCGCCCGCGCCCCGTGGTGGCCCGGCTCGGTTCGCAGATCACGGAAGGAAGCTGGAACGTACAGGTGCGTTCGCCGTGGGAAGCATCCTGCGATGCATCCATCCTTCTTCCCGGCATGAAGCGCCCCCTGCTCCCCGCAGGGAGTTATGCTCTGGAAAATCACAGGGGAGAAAAGGTGGAACGCCTCAATCCCGGCATGAACGGCGTCCTCCATTGCGAAGCCGAAGGACTGCAGGCAGGCATCTATATCCGCGCCTGATACTATTAAATTCTGAATGGAGATTTACGCGATGGAATATCAGCTCTCTGCCCTGCTTGAACAGCTCGTAAAGGATTGCACCAACAGCTCTGCAGAACGCGGGACTCGCGGCAGGATCGCCGTCATCGGCTCCGGTCCGGCCGGACTTGCCGCCGCAGTGGAACTCAGCACGCTCGGATACGCCGTCGATGTATTCGAAGCCGCCCCGACCTCGGGCATCACCCTGCTCCGCAAGCCTGCTCTGGAATCCAGTTCCGCCGCGCCCGACGCGCTGGAGCCCCTTTCTGAAGAACAGCTGAGCCTCGCTACGAACAGCCTCGCTGAGTGTGGGATAGCCTTCCACACCTCGGCCCCCAAGGGGCAGGCGGAACTCACGACCATGCTTGAAAACTACGATGCCGTGATCTGCGCCTGCGGCAAAGCCGCCGTTCTCCCTACGGACAGCAGAGGCTGTGTGAACGGAAATCTCTTTGCCGCCGGCACCTGCGTGAAAAACCAGAAGGTGCAGAGCGCCACTCAGGCCGCCGCTTCCGGCAAGGCCTGCGCGCGCAGTCTGCACGACTGGCTCATCCAGCGCTGATCAGGCTATTCGGGGCGGGAAACGCCCTTCGAAGGATTCGACCACGCTCCACAGCGCCGAATCCAGCCAGTTCACGACTTTCCGCCGCATGAACTGCGGGACACCGTAATAGGCTTCCGCAATACTGCCTGCGATGGCGGCAAGGGTATCACTGTCGCCACCAAGCGAGATGGCATTCCTCAGAGCGTCCTCGAAATTCTTCGACTCCAGAAAAGCCACGATAGCCTGCGGCACGGAGCCCTGACAGCTCACATCGAAGCTGTAGGAGGGACGGATATCACGGAGCGTGAAATCGAGCGGATAATAGAACTCCTCGATATGAGCGCGGATCTCCTCCCGGCTGCTGCCGTTCCTCGCCAGCCAGATGGCGGACGTGACTGCCTGCGCCCCTTTGATGCCCTCAGGGTGATCATGCGTCACTTCAGTGACCTTCCGGGCCATAGTGAGCGCTTCATCCAACGATGTTGCCGCCCAGCCGCAGGGACTGACACGCATGGCGGCACCGTTGCCGAAGCTGTTATACGGCCGGGGCTCCTCGCTTTCCAGCCATTGAGTAAAGCTCCCGCCATAACAGCCTCGGGCCCAGCGGCGACCGAAAAACCGCATGCATCGCACGGCTTCGCTCCCGAGATCCGCATGAGAGGCTTCGGCATCGAGGATGGCCTGAGCTATTGCCAGCGTCATAACACTGTCGTCAGTAATGGTGCATTGCGGCGAGAACAGCGTGAAATCCTTACTTTTATGATTGTTCCATTCGAACCGCGAACCTGCGATATCACCGATGATGGCCCCGAGCATGCTGCACCCCACTATATTTGAAGTGATACTTTAACTTTTTTCGTCATATCCGCTAACGCCCTGCGGTGCAAGAAAAATTCCGGGCGAAGTCTTTTCTTCTTCTGGGAAAGCAAGTATTTTCCTGCTGAATACGCAGGAGGTATAGATGAGACGCAAAGAACGAGAATGCAGCAACGCGGCCTTTTTTCAGCAGGTCTTCACCACAAGTGAAGTCATCACGCTTGCCTTTCATGACGGTGAATATCCTTACTCGGTCGCGCTGAGCTTCGTGGAAATGGCTGGTGCCCTGTACATGCATTGCGCAAAGGAAGGGCATAAGCTCGACTGCCTGGCCCGCGACCCGCATGTCCACTTCACCGCCCATGACTACATTGGGGTGGATAAGAAAGCCGCGACCGTACGTTATCGCAGCATCGCAGGGACCGGCGTGGCCGAACTCGTGCAGGACAAAGAAGAAAAACAGCTCGCGCTTACGGCCCTGGCCCGAAAATATGACAGCCACTGTACGCTCCCCGTTTCCGACAAAATGCTGGAGGTCACGGGCATCATCAAGATCAACATTACTTCGCTCTCAGGCAAGAAGAACGATCCTGCAGAATGTAGCAAAAGGCGCCGCCGGAATCCCGACAGCGCCTTTTTTCATACTCGTTCCACCAGAGCCTTCATGAGCCCGGCGATGTTCTTCCGCAACGCTTTTCCCGCGTCGGTATCAGATACCGAACCGTCCTCCAGGAACGCATCAGAAAAGGCGTTGGAGAAGACTTCGGGCTTATTGAGGACCCGCAGATCCAGATACACGCAGGTCTGACGCAGGTGATACTGGGCGCGGGAAGTCCCCATACCGCCACCGGCTCCCATCATAGCCGCGGTTTTTCCCGCCAGAAGGTTCCCGGGCTCCCGGGAAAGCCAGTCCAGCGCGTTCTTCAACGCCGGGGCCACAGA
>JAFWYI010000280.1 GCA_017522745.1 Mailhella sp. | reverse complement strand
CCTTCTGCCCCTTGGCGAAACCTTCTTCCACTTCATGCACTTCGGTGCGCTGGAGGTGGCGCAGTTCCACGCAGATGCGTTCCACGGTGCCGGCGGCGATGGCGAGCGCGGTGAAGTAGTGGGCATAGCGGTCGCGCTGGACGATCTGGGTGGAGATGATATCGGCCTTCAGCCCCATGAGTTCACAGGCACGAGCTTCCACTGCGGGGGTGATGACCGTGTAGTTGCCCATGGCACCGGAGAGCTTGCCGGTGCGGATATCTTCCACGGCGGCTTCGAAGCGCTTCTTGTCGCGCAGGAATTCGGCATAGAAGCCCGCGAATTTGAAGCCGTAGGTGATGGGTTCACCGTGGATGCCGTGGGAACGGCCCATGCAAACAAGGCCCTTATGCTCACGCACGAATTTTTTGAGCGTGGCAAGCACCATGTCGAAGTCCTTGAGGATGATCTCGCCGGCCTGCACCATCTGAAGGGCCATGCCGGTATCCACCATATCGGACGACGTGCAGCCGAGATGGATGAAGCGTGCCGAGGGACCGATCTTCTCTTCAAGGTAGGTGAGGAAGGCGATGACGTCGTGGCGGGTGGTTTGTTCGATCTCGAGGATGCGTTCGATGTCGAAGTCCATGTCCACCATGATGTTTTTCAGGTCTTCATCCGGGATGACGCCCTGTTCGTTCCATGCCTGACACACGGCCTGTTCCACCTTGAACCAGTTGCGGTAACGGTTTTCCAGGGTCCAGATAGCGGCCATTTCCGGGCGGGTATAACGGTCTATCATATTCGGCCTCTACGCCTTTGCGCCATCGCCGGAAGTCGTGGTGCTGGCGGCGGGAGCGGTTTCGGCTTTAGGAGTGGAAGAAGAACTTTCCTCGGCAGGTTTGGTGCCGTGGGAAGGAACGCCGTTGGTCTTATCGAAAGCATTGCTGGTGCCGTGCCCGTAAGAAGAAGCGAACCAGCCTCCGCCTTTCAGGATGAAGGAGGTGTTGGAGAGCATGCGGGCAGAAGGCGTGCCGCATTCGGGGCAGGGCTGCATGGAGTCGGCTTCATCGCTGGAGCGGACCCACTCTTCAAAGGACTTGCAGCAATTGGGGCAGGAATATTCGTAAATGGGCATGGTAAGGAAAAGTTAGGCGAAAAAAGAGAAACGGCGTGTCCGCACGAGGCCGACACGCCGAAAATCGCTCCAGCCCAGAGGCTGAAGGAGTCCGCGGACCAGATTAGTTCTTGGCAGCGGCCTTGGCTTCACGCACGCGGGCCTTGAGGCGCTGAGCGCGACGATGACGGCGGCGATGAAGTTCCTTGGCGCGTTCGATCTTCTTATGGGCCATGACATTGCTCCTTAACAGAAAATGTATCTCCAACCTATAAACGCTCCTTCAAGAGCTGTCCAGTGGAAGAATCGGCCTTGAAGTCGATTTGTCGGCATAGGGTGGCTTTTTTTCGTTTTTTTGGCAGAAGACGGCCCGTACAGGCGTCTTGTCAGCGTCTGGCGGCTCCTGTATGGTGGACTTTCGGAAAAATTTCGGGAGGCGTTTATGAGCAAAGCGGTGTTTGAAGGCGACAACTTTGCGGCCATGCTGGGCATCACACAGGCAGAAGCGACGTGCGACGGCTGTGGTGTCGTGGTCATGCCCTTTGAGGAAAAGCATCAGAACAGGATGTGCGCTGCGCATGGCGGTGCCATTTTTACGCTGGCAGACATGGCTTTTGCCGCAGCCTGCAAGAATCTGGGTATTCATGCCGTCACCTCTCAGAGTTCCATCTCCTATCTTGCCCCCGGGCTTGAAAGTCCTCTGCGGGCAGAAGCCAGACCGGTAAGGATAGGCCGCCACCTCGCGATTTTTGATGTGGTCGTGAGCGACGGTGCCGGGCGCGCTATCGCCAAGGCGTTGATGACGGGCTATATCCATGGCCCCCTGAACAAGGAGCTGCTTGACGAAATGGGAGAGCAGCATGAAGACTGATGTTATGCAGCCCGGATACGAGGAAGATATCCTTCTTGATGATGAGACTCCTGTCTGCGCTGTTGATGCCGCGGAGGACGACGGCGATGTGCTGAGCTTCGAAGTGCCCGCGGGCAAGAAGCCCCGCCTCGATGCCTTCCTCAGTTCTGTCTGCGATGAGTCGCGCAGCCGCCTGAAGAAACTGGTGGAGCAGGGCCGCTGTACTGTGGACGGTCAGCTCTGCGTGGATGCCGATCAGAAGGTCCGCCCCGGTCAGCGAGTGGAACTCCGTATGCCTGCCGCCTCCAATGTTGTGGAGCCGGAACCCGGGCCGTTGACGATACTGTATCGCGATGACGATATCGCCGTGGTGGACAAGCCCGCCTCGCTCACCATGCATCCCTGCCCGAGCTGCCCGAAGGGAACGCTGGTGCATCGCCTGCTCTATCATTTCCCTGAACTGGCGAAGCAGGAAGGTCCGCGTCCGGGCGTGGTGCATCGCCTTGATAAGGATACCTCCGGCCTCGTCATCGTGGCGCTTTCCGAGCGTGCCCGTCTGAAGCTCATCGAAGAGTTCGCCGCCCGCAACGTCCACAAGACCTACCTTGCCGTGACGCGTGGCATACCGGCGGCCGAGGGGACGAGCGACCTGCCTATAGGACGCCACCCCACTATCAAGACGCGCATGGCTATCGTGCCGGAGGAGAAGGGCGGCCGTAACGCCCTTACGTCGTGGGAAACGCTGTACGCTTCCCCCACAGCGAATTTTGCCCTGCTCTCCGTGCGCCTGTTCACGGGGCGTACCCATCAGATACGCGTGCATCTCGCTCAGGCAGGATTCCCGCTCTGGGGCGACGCCGTGTACGGTCCCAACGATAAATCCAGCCCGGCGGGGCGTCAGCTCCTGCATGCCTGGAAGCTGGAATTCGCGCATCCTGTCACCGGTGAGGAGATGAAGTTCACCTGCCCGCCGCCTGCGGATTTCCCCCATGCCATGCTGGCGCTGGAGCGTGGTACCAAGCGCGTCATCCTTACGGGCATGCCGGGTTGCGGCAAGTCTGCCGTGCTGGAACGTCTGGAAAAGCGCGGTATCCCGGTGTGGAACGCCGATAAGGCCGTGGCCGCGCAGTATCAGCCCAAGGCCGCGGGCTGGATGCTCATGCATCAGCGCTGGGGCAATGCCTTCTTCAACGAGGACGGTTCGGTGGATCGCGCCCGCCTTACGCGGCTGCTTGCGGAAACTCCCGGCATGCGTAAGGAACTGGAACGCATCATACACCCGCTTGTCCGTGGATCCATGGACGACTTCTTCCTCGACGCTGTGAGCCGTGGTCTTTCCGTGGCCGTAGCGGAAGTGCCGCTGTGGTTCGAGACAGGCTGGAAGGTGGAAGGGGATGCCGCCGTGACGGTCATCGCCTGCCCGGACGAGGTGCGCCATGCCCGCCTGCGGGAGACCCGAGGCTGGACGGACGAAAAGATAGCCGCCGTGGAGAGCTGGCAGTGGAAACAGAGCGACAAGATACGCGCCGCCGACCTTGTGGTGGACAACGGCGGGACCCTTGCCGACCTCGATGCCGAGATAGCTCGCTTCCTCACCGCACTTGAGGAGCGCGGCGAATTCCTCGCGGAAAAACTTGCCACTTCGTGGCAGAGCCTCTGGGCTCCTGCGGACGAGTAAAATCCCTTTCCCAACGTCATAAACAGAAGGCCGATGCCAGACGGAACGTGTTCCGGCGGCATCGGCCTTCTGAATTATGGGGGCGTGGGAGAGATCATCTCCCCCACAAAAACTCTTATTCCTGAATAGGCGCGTCGAACAGCGCGTCTTCTTCGGGGTATTTCGCTTCGTACTCGGCCTTGAATTCTGCGTAGCGGCCTTCGAGGATAGCCTTGCGCGCACCCTTCACCATGTTCAGGAAGTAGGTGAGGTTGTGCAGGCTGTTCAGGCGGAAGGCGAGCAGTTCCTGACTCACGTACAGGTGGCGCAGGTAGGCCTTACTGAAGGTGCGGCAGGCGTAGCAGTTGCAGTTCGGGTCGAGGGGGCTGTCATCCTCGGCGTACTGCTGACGCTTGATGTTGATCTTGCCTTCGGAGGTGTAGAGCGTGCCGTTGCGGGCGTTGCGCGTGGGGAGGACGCAGTCGAACATATCCACGCCCTGTTCGATGGCGTGCAGGATGTCCAGCGGCGTGCCCACGCCCATGAGATAGCGCGGCTTGTCCTGCGGGAGTACAGGATCGAGCGTACGCAGGGCGCGCATCATGAGATTCTTGGGTTCACCCACGGCAAGACCGCCGATGGCGTAGCCTTCGAAACCGATGTCCATGAGCTGGCGGGCGGAAGCCTCGCGCAGTTCGGGGAAGGTTGCCCCCTGCACGATGGCGAAGAGCAGGTTGCCGGCGCTTCCGGCGGGGTAGGCGTCGCGGCAGCGCTTTGCCCATTCGGTGGTCTTCTTCACGGCCTTCTGTGCTTCTTCGTAGGACGCGCCGAAGCCGAGGCATACGTCCAGCGGCATCATGATATCGGAATTCAGGTTGCGCTGGATGGAGATGACTTTTTCCGGCGTGAACATGTGCTTGGAGCCGTCGATATGAGAGCGGAATTCGAAACCGTCGGCCTTCATCTTGTTCAGCTTGCTCAGGCTGAAGGCCTGAAAACCGCCGCTGTCGGTAAGGATGGGCTTGCGCCAAGCGTTGAATTCATGCAGGCCGCCACGGCGTGCCACCAGCTCGTCGCCGGGGCGCAGATACAGATGATAGGTATTGCCGAGGATGATCTGCGCGCCGATGGCCTCCAGATCGTCGGGAGCGATGGCCTTTACGCTGCCCACGGTCCCAACGGGCATGAAGATGGGCGTTTCGATAGCGCCGTGTGCGGTGTGCAGGATGCCGGCGCGGGCCTTGCCGTCCTTGCCGAGTAGTTCAAAGGTTCCGGGAGCTTTGCTCATGGATCGCCTCAGAGATGGTTAGAGTGCTATGCCCCAGCACAGCAGGATGAGCAGCGGGGCGGCGAGGCCAAGCGCTGTTTCGAGCGGTTGAGGCAGGGCATTATCATGCCGGAGAAGGGCGCTCACGGCAAGCCCTACGAGGAAGCCTGCGCCGAGGCCGAAGATATGTGCCGCGTAGTCGATGTTCTCGCCTTCCGCACCCAGCAGAGCAAGGAAGGCCATGCCTGCGGCTACGGGCAGGGCGAGCCTCCGCAGGCCGCGTGCCGGGGTCCG
The DNA here is from genome assembly GCA_017522745.1 of Mailhella sp. Lineage (GTDB taxonomy): Bacteria > Desulfobacterota > Desulfovibrionia > Desulfovibrionales > Desulfovibrionaceae > Mailhella. The sequence goes on along the minus strand of JAFWYI010000280.1, from coordinate 701 downwards.
CACCACGATATCCGCGCAGAGCAGGCCCACCACGCTGAACATGGCGGTGGAGAAGCCGAGGCTGGCGTAGCCCGGATCACGGTAGAGCGAGTTGGCGAAGTTGCCGAGCATCCCGGCGACTACGGTGGCGGCGAGCATCAGGCCAAGACCGAAGCGCCGCCCGAGCAGGATGATGAACGGCATGCCGAACACCACGTTGCTGAACAGATGCAGGCTGTCGGCATGCAGGGTGAGCGCGGTCGCCGTCCGCCACCATTCTCCAGCGCGGACCAGCGAAACATTGAGCTTGCCCACCTGTACCCAGTATTCCGGATCGGGGATATGTTCGAAGGGCAGGGGCCACCAGCCTATGCGCAGACCGTGCCAGAAGATGAGGAAGAGCGGCAGGAGCATGACCCAGTGGGCGTTGCTCCGCAGGGGCACGGGCTTTGGCGCCGGAGTTTTTTCCGCAGCCACGGCGGCGAGTTCTGCGCGTGCGATGCTCTCGAACATCGGGGGCACGAAGGCGCGGCACTGCGAACCGTGGCCGGCCATCATGTAGGGGATGTCCCTTGAGTCCAGCACGAGGCGCAAAAGTTCCATCTGCCGTGTGCTTTGCGCGGGGAGGGAGCGGCCCATGCGATCCACGCCGGAAAAATCCACCACACGCCAGAATGCGGGCACGCGCAGAGCCCTGCGGGCCATAGGCACACGGCGTTTGG
>JAFWYI010000279.1 GCA_017522745.1 Mailhella sp. | reverse complement strand
CCTGCTTGAAGCGTTCCTCCACCTTGCGGCGCTCGTCGCGGAGCATACCGCCGTCGATGACCACCACGGCTTCCTCACTGCCGATGAGCGAGCGGATCTTGCCGGTGAGGTAGCGGAGCGTGTCGCGGTGTTCCGTGAAGATAATGAGCTTTTCGCGGGAGCCGTCGGTGTCGAACATGCACTCTTCGTCCTGAAGCAGACCGGAAAGCTCTTCCCATTTGCGATCCTTGCCGCTGGCACGCACGCGGGCGGCCATGGCTTCAAGAACTTTGAGCGTGGAGATTTCCGCTTCCAGTTCCGCGATGGTGGATGCCGCGCTGGCGCGGTCTGCCACCTGCTCTTCGGCTTCTTCCAGCTCGGAGGAGGGAAGGTCGTCGTCATCGAACTCGGCGTCCGCAAGGTCGAGGCGGGCAAGGTCGCGTTCCCAGCTCTGGGCGCGCTGACCGAGGCGTTCTTCTTCAAGCCGGCGTTCAAGGCGTTCCTTGCGTCGGCGCAGGGACTGATAGATGGCTTCCGGCGAGGAGGCCAGACGACGCTGGAGAATGGTGAGCGCGAAGCCCACGGTGGTGCGGCGTTCGTTGTTCAGCTTGTCCGCGCGGTTGAATTCGTTCTCCACATATTCGGTCACAGCCTTGTAGAGTTCGGCTTCCAGCGGCGAGAGGTCGTAATCCACCGTGGCGGCGTGGCGGTCGGGGAAAAGTTTAGAGCCGTCGAACTTCAGGAGTTCTTCCTTTACAAGACGACGCATGACGTCGGACACATTGACGGACTGCGCTCCCGTGCGGGCGGCACCGCCGAAGCGGTCTTGATCGACGAGAGCGAGGAAGAGCTGGAAGTCTTCGTCCTTGCCGTTGTGCGGCGTGGCGGTGAGCAGGAGGAAGTGCCGCGTGATGCCGGAAAGAAGGCGGCCGAGCTGATAGCGGCGCGTCATCTTAACATCGCCGCCCCAGACCGTGGCGGACATTTTGTGGGCTTCGTCGCAGACTATGAGATCCCAGTCGGTCACGCGGAGCTTGTCGAGCAGGTTCTCGTTGCGGGCCAGCTTGTCCAGCCTCGCGATGGCGAAGCCCGCTTCCTGAAACACGTTGCCGGTAGCGGCGGCTTCGATGCGCTCGTTGCTGAGTATCTCGAAGCGCAGGTGGAATTTACGGAAGAGTTCGTCCTGCCACTGTTCAGCCAGCGAGCCGGGGCTGACGATGAGACAGCGTTTGAGATCGCCGCGCGCGATAAGCTCCTTGATGAACAGGCCGGTCATAATGGTTTTGCCCGCGCCGGGGTCATCCGCAAGGATATAGCGCAGGGGCAGGCGACCCAGAAGTTCCTGATAGACGGCGGAAATCTGATGAGGGAGCGGTTCCACATCGGACGTGTGGACGGCGAGATACGGGTCGAAAAGATGAGCGTAGTGTATACGCCACGCCTCGGAAGCAAGGCGAAGCTGGGCGCCGTCGGCATCGAAGCTCCACGGCAGTTCGGCTTTCTGGAGCGTGAGCGAGGACTCGTCTTCCCTATAGAGAAGGCGCGTGCCCGGTGTGCCACGGCTGTCCTTGTAGGTGATGTCCAGAACGGCGTTACCGTACCACTGAGCCGCAACGATAGTCACGGCTTCCTGCGGAGCGATACCGAGAACACTGCTGCCAACGGTGAGTTCTTCAAGCTTTGCCATAGAGCCTCCTCATGGGATAGGAGGCTCCCTTCCTGTATTTTTCCAGCAAGTTATATCTTCTGACCATGCCGACTTCCCTTGGGAATACGCCCGCCGGTCTTGCAGAAAGGTGTACCTTCTTGCAAGCCTTGAGCGCAATTTTTAACACTCTATTTTTGCCATAAATCTAGCAAAGTTACAACAGCGAGCCTTTTGGCTGTTCAGTCCGCGTCCTCTCATTTTTCCCTTTGCAAGAAGGTACACTTAACTATAGAAATCCTTTACAATTCTCCTTTTCATCCGACGCTTTTCTCATCGCATGGTAGCGAAACGTGGAGAGCGGCATTTTGCAATTTTTCGCGGCCTGCGTTCCAGAAATCTTTCCTTCGTTCCATAGCGAAACCATGCGGCTGAAGTTCTCCGGCAGAGGGCGGGCTTCGCGTCCGAAACGGACACCACGAGCTTTGGCCGCCGCTATGCCTTCGGCCTGCCGCTGGCGTATGTTTTCGCGTTCCTTCTGGGCTACGAAGGAGAGCACCTGTAAAACGATGTCGGCTATCAGCGTGCCGATGAGGTCTTTGGCACAGCGTGTGTCGAGAAGCGGCATATCGAAGACCAGGATGTCCACTTTCTTTTCTCGCGTCAGGATGCGCCACTGCTCCTGAATCTCTTCGTAGTTACGCCCCAGCCGGTCTATGCTCGTGATACAGAGCTGGTCGCCGGGGCGCAGTTTTTTCATCAATGCCCGGTAGCGCGGGCGGTCGAAGTCCTTGCCGGACTGCTTATCTATATAGACGCGGCTTTGCGGTATGCCGCGTTCCGCCATGGCGATGAGCTGGCGGGCCTCGTGCTGATCGGTACTGGATACGCGGACGTATCCGTAAACCTTCCCCATAGGCGGGCTCCTTGCGTTTGCAGTGCGTCGGAAGGTTATTCGGACTCGCTGGGCGTGGCGGGAGCATGGGCGTTCGCGGAGTCGGCAGGCTGGGATGCAGGCTTCTTTACGCGACGTATGGAACTGGGCTTGCT
>JAFWYI010000278.1 GCA_017522745.1 Mailhella sp. | reverse complement strand
GTAGCTCAGTTGGGAGAGCGCTTGAATGGCATTCAAGAGGCCAAGAGTTCAATTCTCTTCATCTCCACCAGAATTTCAAGGGTTTACGATTTAGGTCGTAAGCCCTTTTTTCGTATCTGCAAAATGGCACAGCGGAGAACTTTCCACTGGGAGCGTCGGAAGAGTTTTTTTCTTGCTTGCTGTTCCGAGGGGGGATCTTACAGAACTGCGGGATAGTTTGGCGTAATCCGTCGAGTCTGCGCAGGAAATTTACGTGGTCTGTAAAAAAATCAAAAAATAGACATTTTTTCGCTTGACTCTGTGGCATGATTCTGGCAAATACATCTGCGCAACGGGGATGTAGCTCAGTTGGGAGAGCGCTTGAATGGCATTCAAGAGGCCAAGAGTTCAATTCTCTTCATCTCCACCAGAATTTCAAGGGTTTACGATTTAGGTCGTAAGCCCTTTTTTCGTATCTGTATACATCATCATGATCACAAAACAGGAGAAAGGCCGTCATACCTGAGTATGACGGCCTTTCATACCTTAGCCGAAGAGCTTGAAGCGGGACCTGTTCCGCAAAGGAAGCTCTCTTATCTTACGCTTATCCGCAGAACAGCGGGGAAAGAGGACCTACGAGGCGGGAGATGGCGAGAGAAGCAGGGCTGCATTCTTCGGAAGGTGCCACCTCTACGCGGCAGTCACGGCAGTACAGCTGAGACTGAGGGCCTACCTGGCGAGAGATCGCATGTTCTACCGGGTTGCATCCGGAAGAGGGGCTGCCAAGTTCCACGGTGCAGGACTGACAGTACAGCGGAGAGCGGACGCCAGCCTGGCGGGAGATAGCGTAGACTGCGGGGTCGCAGTTATTTACATTTATGTCATTACGATGAACATCGTTCTGAGAGCAGTACAGGGAAGAATGGGGGCCTACCTGACGAGAGATGGCCTGCTCGGCAGGGGTACACTGATGGGCGCGATGGTGTCTCATACGTACTCCTTGAGTTTTATGGGTTAGTTTTGCTCTGTGACTACAGGCTATAATATTTGAAAAAATCGTCAATTGCTGTGAAATTTTTTTCAGGGGAACTAGCTGCCTGAATGTACGAGATGCGGCGCTAAAGTTGCCTTCTGGTAGGCGCTAAGCTATTGTTAATACATTATCTAATTAGTAATAATTATCAATAAAGAAAAATAAAAAAATACATATTTGTTAAAAATATATTTAATGAGTGCGTGACCCATGCCCCGGGAGTGTGGATGAGGGGGCTTGGGCTTGAGGAAATTGTTCCTGTTTTTTCAAAAGGCGTGTTCATGTCCTGATATAAAAAAAGGAGTCCGTTTCCGGACTCCTTTTCGAGATTGTTTTTTCGCTGGGGACTACAGGTCGATGACGTCGCCCGTTTTTGGGGCCATCGCGTGGATGCCGAGTTTTTCCGACAGGTTGGCGGCAATTTGGGCGGCGCGTTCCTGAGGCGTATGCACAAGGATGACGTTTTCCGCCCTGAGATTCACAAGCACCTGCTCCACGTCGGCCGCTTCGGGGTGTATCTTCCACGGCAGACGGATGACGTTAGGATCGCCGGAATCCAGCAGGGTGCGTCCCGGAGTCCCGAGAGCGGCGTGACCACTGAAGATGACCATGCCACCTTCGGCCAGCACGCGTTCGCTCATCTCGCCGGAAACGCCGGTGCTGAGCATGGCGTCCATAGCACCGATGATGCGAGGCCCGGCAGGAACTTCGTCAGGGCTGGTGAAACGGATCCAGCGGCCATCGGCAAAGAGTTTCTTGGCCAGCAGCAGGTCTTCACGTCCTTTTTCCGGGATACCGTCATCGCTGAGCCACGTATCTATGGCGTCTACGAGAGGGGCATCCATGGCCACGGCTCCGGCTTTGTTCGTGAGTTCCGGCAGGGAAGCCATGTAGCAGAGCATTTCCTGGCAGCGTCCCATGCGGGGAAGGGGCAGAAGGATGGGCTTTTCGAGGGAGAGCATCACCAGCTTGCCCAGTCTGTCCAGCCCTTCACCGTCGCCGTCCTTGCCGGAGGCATCCGTGATGAAGGTGCGGCAGGGCGGAAAATCGGGATGGGGATAGACGAGGCTGCGGGCGGTCCAGTCACCGCTCACGCATACGGAGTCTTCCGGGAAGTCCTGATGGATGATGTGATACCAGCAGGAGCCGGGAGTATGGGCGGCAGGGCCGTGCTTGACCTTCCACGAGCCGATGATGTTTTCCCCTTCGGCCAGCGGATGCCAGTCCATGGCGAGGATATGCTCTTCCTCGTAAGGGCGGGAGCCGCCGCCGGTCTTGATGGCCTTATCCACAGCTTTGAGCCACGTACGGCAGTAATCGGCACCGAGAGAGGCGGTGCAGGCCGTGGTATGGATCTCGGGCTGATAGCCCTGAGCGATGAGCCACGGGATAGATGCTACGTGATCTTCATGGGCGTGGGTGAGCAGAAGAGGGAATTTTTTGGGCAGACCTTCGGGAAGCACAGGGTAGCGTCCGGGTTCTCCGGGAGTGAACTCACGTTTGACGCCGCAATCCACCATGAGGAAGGCTCCGTCCTTTGCCTGAAGCAGGATGCTGCTTCTGCCTTCTTCGCCAACGCCGCCACAGCAGATGATACGCATAGAGGCTCCATATTGAAGTTACGGTGCCCCGGGAGATCCCCGAGGCTCCGGAATGTATGTTCTCGTTACGAACCCTGTTTGGGTACGCGATAGGCCGCATTCAGCACGACATTGAGGAAATCCTTGCCGCTGATGTGACCGATGCCGCCCAGAAGAGCGCCGGATTCACTGTATTCGGTGGTGCCATCCCTGCGGAGTCCGGGGCCGGAGAGCAGGACGGGCACAGGATCGCCGGAATGTTCACCAAAGGCGCAGGGCGTGGAATGGTCGGCACCGGCAGCCACGATGAGGGGTTCGCCGAAGCCGTTTACGATGGAAGCCATCATGGCATCCACGTTTTCGATGATGCGCTTCTTGGCTTCGGGGAGTTCATCGTGTCCGGCCAGATCCGGGCCCTTCACATGCACGAAGACCAGATCATGATCTTTCAGCAGGCGCAGGGTCTCACGAGCCTTGGCGTTGAAGTCCGTTTCCATGCCGCCGGTCATGCCCGGGGCACAGGCAATGGTCATGCCCATCATCTTGCCGAGGGCGAGGACCGTTTCCTGTGCGACCACAAGGCCGACCTTGAGGCCGGGATAGCGGGATTCGAAGCTGGGCACTTCCGGCATGAAGCCGGGGCCACGGAGCAGCAGTGCATTGGCAGGTTTCTCACCATTGGCGATGCGTTCCACGTTCACGGGGTGGGCGGCCATCACTTCCTGCGCACGGCGCATGAAGGTGTTCACTTTTTCCGCAAAGGCTTCGGCGGCGGGCTCTTTGGCCTTCACCCACGGGAATTCCTGCGGGAGGGGGCGGAGCGAGGAAGGATAGGCGTTGGTAAGCGCCGTACTCAGGCCCGGACCGCTGAAGATGATGGCGGCACGGTGTTCCGTTGCTTCCTTGACACGCACGGTCACGCCGTCGCCAAGGTCCATGCACAGAGCCTCAGCCAGCTCGGCAGTACGGTGACGGATACGTCCGGCACGTTTGTCGATGACTTCGCCTTTTTCGTTCACCGTGGCGAAATTGCCACGGAAGGCCAGTTCGCCGGGCTTCATGTCACAGCCTACGCCTACGGCCTCGATGGGGCCACGACCTGTGTAGATGACAGCGGGATCGTAGCCGAAGAGGCAGATATGCCCCACATCGGTGCCCACAGGCACGCCCGGCGCAAGCAGGTGCATCAGACCGGTCATGCCGTTGCGGGCAAGTTCATCCAGACAGGGAGTGACCGCGGCTTCGAGAGGCGTTTTGCCGCCGAAGCATTCACAGGGGCGGTCACCGAGGCCGTCCATGATGAGATAGACTATCTTCATGCGTTCTCCTTGTTACGTCGCCCGGGCATGAGGTCGCGTCTGAAGTACAGAGCGGCGGCACTCACGATGGCAACGAAACCCCAGAGCATCATAGAGCCGCTGCCAGAGGGCGGGATCATGGTCACGTTCATGTCGATCTTGGCGCCAGCGGCAAGACCGGGAGCGCCCTTCTTGCCTTTCACGTTCTTTTTGACGGTGTAGACATCGTCGGCTTTCGAGAAGTTGGGCTTTTTGTCCACGACTTCGAAGAGGCGCATGCCCTTGGGCAGGCTGAGGGCGGCGGAAGCCGTCTCGAAGCCGATGCCGGTGGTGTTGACGATGCTGTACTTGATGTTGGTGAGGTCGCCGCGGCCGCTCTTGGGAGTCTTGAGCTTGTAGAAGCCGGGGATAGTCCATTCGGCCTTCACTTCCACGGGGCCGGTCACAGAGACCAGCGGCACGCGAAGCACAGTTTCGCCGTTCACGAGGGCCACGTCGGCCTTGCCAGCTTCAGCACCGGTCACGGTGACGTTCCAGAGCTTGCCCTTGGCGGGCACGGGGAGCAGAGCCTGTTCCTTGGCGTCGGCATACTTCCAGGTGGCGGTGATGGCGGCGTCGATGCCTTTGGGGGCGATGGTTTCAGCGTAGTTGGGCAGAGCGGCCTTAGCGGTAGCGGCAAAAAGGCAGGAGAGGCACAGCACGGCCGCGATGAGGGTTTTCTTGGTCATGTCGTATCTCCTTAATTGATGCCCAGGAACTTGAACCAGGTCACGGAAGCGATGGTCAGCAGAGCCACCTTGCCGATGAGGACGATGACGCCGTAGCTCAGCTGGTTCAGAACGGTGAAGTAGCCGGTGCTGTAGAAGATGAGGTTGGGCTTGCAGTTCGGGGGCAGGGTGATGGAATCAGCGATGGTGAAGGCGGCGGGCAGAGCCAGGGCAAAGGGAGAGATGCCGGCGGAATTGGCCAGACCCACGACCGTGGGGATGAGGATGACGGTACGTACGACCTTGGAAGAGAACACCATGTGGCTGAACGTGGCCACAGCCATGACGATGCCGAAAGCCATCCACGCGGGCATGGTGTCGATAGCCACGCCGGAGAATACCCAGTTCATGGCCCAGCTGGCCGCACCGGACTTTTCAAAGGCAAGGCCCACAGCGTAGGCTCCGCAGCTGAACAGCATGAGATCCCACGGGATCTTGGTTTCCTTCCAGGTGAGGAAGCCGATGCCAGGCAGGAAGAGAACAGTACCGGCAAGGATGGCCACCATGACGAGGCTGATGTTCACGCCGAACATAGCGATGTGCCAGGGGCTGGTCGCCCAGAGGAACACGGTCAGGGCAAAGATGATGATGGCACGCCATTCTATGCTGCTCATCGGGCCCATGTCTATGAGTTGCTTTTTGAGTTCTTCCACGCCCTTGCCCTGAGGAGTCTTGGTTTCGGAGGGGAAGAGGATGAGGCCCACCACGAAGGAGAATATCATGGTGCAGATAGCGATGGGCATGGAGGCGAGGAACCAGTCCATCCAGGTCACGTCATGGCCGGTGAGGTCCTTGATGAGACCGATGGCGAGGATCTGGGGTGCCGTGGCGGTGAGGATGCCGGTGGTGGAAATATTGTTGGCGTGGACTTCCTGGATCATCAGGGCACGGCCGAAGTTGCTTTCGCCGGGCTTGGCGCCGTAAGTCTGGGCCACCAGCAGGCAGATGGGCAGCATGAGGGCGGCGCGGGCCGTGGTGGAAGGAACCACGAAGGCGATGACGAAGTTGGTGATCATAAGCACCAGAAGGGTAGCGCTGGCAGTCTTGCCGAAGCGGGTCACCATCCACAGGGCAAGGCGGCGAGCCACGCCGGACTTTTCCATGCCCGAGGTGATGATGAAGGCCGCGAGCATCAGCCAGATGACGTCATAGCCGAACACGCCGAGGACGTTCTTTTCCGTCCAGGCTCCCGTGAGCGTGAGGACCACGAGGGAAAGCAGGGCCGTGGTGTAGGTGGGAAGCGCTTCAGACACCCACAGGATGAAGGCCATGGCGAATGCCGCAAGGGAGATCTGTCCCTGTACGGTAAGTCCTTCGGGGGTATCCATGGTGTAGAAGAAGGCGAAGCAGCAAAGGGCAAGGGGCAGCCCAAGGTATTGCAGCCACTGTTCAAAGACGCTTTTTTTCTTGGTGATCTTCATTGGAGACCTCCGGTAAGAGTGTTCATAGGATGACATTGGCCAGAAGAGCC
>JAFWYI010000277.1 GCA_017522745.1 Mailhella sp. | reverse complement strand
GCCACCGGAAGATGCGCGACTCCTCATGGGACCGGACGCCATCGTGGGGCTTTCCGTGGAAACGCGCGAAGAACTGCTGGCCGCCGCCTCGCTGGACATCGACTACGCAGGCATCAGCCCTGTGTTCGCCACTCCCACCAAGACCGACACCCATACCCCGTGGGGGCTGGAAGGTCTGCGCTGGGCCCGCGAACACTCGCCGCTCACCCTCGTGGCCATCGGCGGCATACACGCCCATAACGCCCGCGAGGTCATCGACGCCGGGGCGCACAGCCTCGCCGTGGTCTCGGAGATATGCTCCGCGCCTGACCCGGCAGTGGCGGCGAAAGGCCTGCTGGACATTTTCACGGCATGAAAAAGCCCCGGACGGACCGGGGCTTTCCTGTATCCAGAGGGACTGCCTCACATCTGCTTCGGCTTGAAGAAATCCGGAGGGGGAGTGCATTCCGGATCGCCTTTCTGGCAATCGTTGTCCTCGGCTTTGAGGGTCATGTACAGACCGGCCGAAGCGAACACGGATCCCATGAAGTCAGCAAAGGGCAGGCTCAGCCACACGCCGTCCAGCCCCCAGAACAGCGGCAAGATGATGAGCGCGGGGATGAGGCATATCATCTGACGGGAGAGCGATACCAGACTCGCGAGTTTGGCCATGCCGATGGACTGGAAATACGTGCCGATGACCACATTCGGACCAACGAACACAAAGAGAGAACCCGAAAGCCGCATGGCCCGCGTAGCCAGTTCCACCAGAGGCGCGTGATCGGTGAACATCAGGACCATGAGCCGCGGGCAGAGCAGAGAGACAAGCATACCCATGAAGGTGATGCTCGTTCCCGCCACCATGCTGAGCTTGAGGGTGCGGCGCACGCGCGCCTTGTTCTTGGCCCCGTAGTTGAAGCCGATGATGGGCTGTATGCCCTGCCCGAAGCCCACGATGCACAGCACGAAGAGCATGAGCAGGCGGTTCACGATGCCGTAAGCGCCCACGGCAAGGTCTCCGCCATATTCCAGAAGCGCACGGTTGATGACGATGACCACGATGCATGCGCAGGAGTAGATGAGGAACGGAGCCATGCCGATGGAGAAGATTCGCTTTACGGCGTCCATCTTCAGCTTCCACATACCGCCGCCGAAGTGTACCAGCGCCCCCTTACGCAGAAAATGCACCGTCAGCCAGAGCGTGGAAAGCACCGATCCCATGACCTGCGCCATGGCCGCACCGTACATGCCCCATTCCCACTGATAGATGAACAGCGGCGAAAAGACCACGATGCCCAGCGCAGTCATCACAGCGGTGAACATGGCCGTCTTCGGATACCCCGAGGCTCGCGCAAGGAAGTTCAGACCGATGGTGAGGAACTGCACCCACGCAAACACGAGAAGCGGGACCATGAATTCCCGAGCGGGGGCCAGCGTTTCCGCACTTGCTCCGAAGAACATGAGCATGGGGTCGAGGAATATCCAGAACAGGAAGCCGAACACCGCGCTGAGCAGTATCTCCAGCAGGACACAATGCCCCAGCATGCTGCGGGCTTCCGGCATATCCTTACGCCCGAGCGCGATGGAACACATGGCGGCACAGCCCACAGCCACGAGCTGACAGAAGGCCATGAGCAGGTTGATGACCGGAAAGGTGACAGCCATGGCCGCCAGAGCCAGCGGCCCCACACCATAGCCTATATAGACGCTGGATATGATCTGGTTCACGGCCACGATGGCCATGCCGAGGATGGCAGGAATGGTATATTCCAGCAGGAGACGCCCTATGCTCTTCGTCCCCATTTCGTTAGCTTTGACTTTCTTATCCATACATCCCCCCGCCCGCGACTTACCGGGCACGGCGCTCTCCGAATGATATCCCGCTTTCCGGGTGAAAAACGATATTTATACCGCTGAAACTGCGCGGATTTCTTTATCATAGCGCAGAGGCTCAGGATTGTCGATATATCGCCGACCACTGTGTCTGAAGACTGGAGGCGGCTCACTCCGCCGCGCGTTCCTCGCCACAGAGGAAATCGAGCAGCGCTTCACGCTCCGCCCCCATGAACCAGCTCTCCACAGGGATATCGGCAAGAGCCGCACGCAGGGAAGGAGCATCGGCCCGCTGGCCCACGAGCAGAGCTTCGAGCTCGGCCACTTCCCGCACGGCGAAGAAATCGCCGCAAAGCTGGCAGGAACCGATGACCCCGCCCTTCACCTCCAGCATACATTCCAGCCGCCCCCACGAGAAACGGTGACGGCGCTTTTCCGTGAAGCGGGGCGAACGTCCCCACGTCCACTCCCAGCTGCGGTACTTCTCCTGCGCCAGAGCCTCGGCCCGGGCAAGCAGTTCCGGGGGCAGTTCCATGCGCCCTTCGGCACAGCGGCGGGTCATGGCTTCCACGATGCGGGCCGTACATTCCTCGCGGCTGAGCCCGGCGGGGAGGAATTCCCGGAGATTGGCCACCCGGGCGCGATGAGAAGCCACGCCCTTGGAGCGGAACTTCTCAGGATCGACAGCCAGCGCGCCGGAAAGCAGCGAGGAATCCACGTCCACCAGAAGGCAGCCGTGATGCAGCATGCGCTGACCGTCCCTGCGCTGAGCCGTACCTGCCACCTTGCGCCCGCCCACGGTGATGTCGTTGCGGCTGGAGAATTCAGCGTCGATGCCGAGGTCCCGCAGGGCCTGCACCATGGGCCGCATGAATTCATCGAAACCCGAAAGGCGGTTCTTGTCCACCCAGAGCAGGAAGGAGAAATTCACGTTGCCAAGGTCGTGGAACACGGCCCCGCCGCCCGTGGGACGGCGCACGATGCGGATATCGTTATCGCGGCAGAACGCGGCGTCCACCTCCTCCGCAGTATTCTGATGCCGCCCCACGATGACGGAGGGAGCGTTGCGCCAGATGAGGAAGAAGCCGGGCTGTTCGGGCGAAAGAGCCTCGAACAGCACTTCTTCCAAGGCGAGATTGAACGCGGCATCGGTACCGGAAAAAGAAATGGCTCGCATAGAAACTCCTTGCCTCAGGGCGTAAGGTAAGACCAGCAGACCCGGGGCAGACGACAGAGATGTGGGATATGGGATATCCGCAACTATAACACCGGGTTGAGCCTCAGGCAACACACCCTTCTGCCGCCCCCTCATGCGGAAGCATCGACGGCAAGGTGGTGCGTCCTGCGGAAATCATCCCCCACCCCACACGCTGGGGCATCGCGGCACGTCCCCCCCTTCTGAAGTCGTCCCGGCATCGCGCACGTCCATCCCTCACCACGCTTTGACCTTGCCTTCCAAACACGTTACTATGTACCTCGTAATATTTTGAAAGACTGCCGTGGCCCTATGCGCTTGCGTACAGGGCTTTTCGGGCTTATTCAGAAAACAGACATCACAACGCGAGAAAAGCCCGCCCCGCGGACATATTCGGAGCTTCCATGGATTACAACATCATTTCAGTGTTCACCAGCGCGACTCTGGTCGCCCAGATCGTCATGGTCGTCCTCATCGCCATGTCCGTCATCAGCTGGACCGTCATCATCGGCAAATTCGTCTCTCTCGGTTCCGCAGAACGCAAGGCGGCCTCAGGGCTTGCCCGCTTCACCGAAGCGACCGATCTGCGTCAGGCCGTGCAGAGCCTTGGCGGCGACCCCTCCTCCCCGCTCTATGCCGTTGCCCAGCACGGCGTGCGCGAGTTCAACAACGGCAAGGAAGCCGGTGTGGACGAGACCGTTGTGGTGGAGACCGTGCGCCGTGCCCTCAATCAGGGCGTGAGCCAGGAACTCGACCGCCTGCACAAGAGCCTTTCCCTGCTGGCCACTGCCGCCAACACGGCCCCCTTCATCGGCCTCTTCGGCACGGTATGGGGCATCATGACCTCGTTCCACGCCATCGGTCAGATGAAGTCCGCCTCGCTGGCCACCGTGGCCCCGGGCATCTCCGAAGCGCTCATCGCTACCGCCGTGGGTCTTGCCGTGGCCGTGCCCGCCACCATCGCCTACAACATGTTCCTCGGCAAACTTGAAAGCATCGAGACCCGACTCATCAACTTCGCCGGCGTGTTCCTGAACCGCGTCCATCGCGAAGTCAACATCCACCGCAGCCGCGGCTGAGGCAGGGAACCATGGCCAGAAAGAAAGGCTTCGTTTCTGAGATCAACGTAACGCCCTTCGTGGACGTTATGATGGTGCTGCTCATCATCTTCATGGTCACTGCACCCATGATGGATTCCGGGCTCGATGTGGATCTGCCGCAGGCCAAGCAGGTGGAGAACCTGCCCACGGATGCCGATCATCTCGTGCTTACCGTGCGTGAGGACGGCGCGCTCTTCCTCGACACCTATCAGGTGAAGCTCGAAGAACTTGAGGAACGCCTCACCCTGCTCGTGAAGGAAAAGGATCGTTCCCTCTTCCTGCAGGCCGACAAGTCCGTGCCCTACGGCATCGTGGTGGACATGATGGGCCGCATCAAGGCCGCCGGCATCGAAAAGCTGGGCGTGGTGGCCACGCCTTCCGTAGAAAACAACGCCAAGGCTGGCAAATCCCGCTAATCTTCCCACTGGCACGATATGCGAAGCAGCAGTCTCATACTTTCCATCCTGCTCCATCTGGGCGTACTGGCGTTCCTCCTGTACACGCCTGTGCGGCCGCCCGTGGATCTTACGCGCCCTGTCTATCAGGTGAGCCTCGTGATGGGCGCTCCCGGTGGCGAAGCGCTGCCTTCTCCCGTGCTGGGGCACAGACCTCCCGCCGCCCAGAAGAAGGTGGACAGCGTGGAAGCCCCCAAGCCGGAAGCCCTGCCCACTCCTGCTCCTGAGGTCGCGGCCGTTCCCAAACCGGAGGCTCTGGAACCTCCCAGGCCCGAAGCGCTCCCCGAGGTGAAGCCGGAACCTGCGCCGGAACCTGCCAAACCCGAACCAGCGCCGGAGCCTGCCAAGCCTGAGCCCAAGCCGGAACCCATGAAGGCCCCGGATCCTGTACAGATCCCCCGGGCGCCAGAACCCAAGATAGAAGAAAAGAAGGCCCCGGAGCCGGAAAAGAAACCGGAACCCAAGCCTGAAGACAAGGTACAGCCCAAGCCCGAGCCGAAGCCGGAACCGAAACCAGAGCCCAAACCGGAACCTCCCAAGGCTCCCGAACCCGAGAAGAAGCCGGAACCGGAAAAGAAGCCTGAACCCAAACCTGCCCCCAAGCCCGAGAAAAAAGAGGAAAAGAAGCCCGCTCCCAAGCCTAAGCCCAAGAAGCGCGACGCTCTGGCCGACGCTCTGGCCGATGCCCGCAAGCAGGTGCGGGGCGATGGTTCCTCCGCTTCCCGCGCTCTGCGCGACCTCGAAAAGCAGGTCGCACGCAAAGGCGTGGGCGGTGGCGGCGGCGAAGGCGACGGCCCCGGTGGCGGCGGCATCTACGATGTCTACGTGGCGCAGGTCATCCTTGCCATCCAGCCCAACTGGAGCATGCCTGTCTATTCCCGCACCAACATGGTCGTGCAGGTACGCATCAAGCTGGACAGGCAGGGGCGTGTTCTCGACTGCAAGATAGAAAAATCCTCCGGCAGGCCGGAATTCGACGCTTCGGCTGTCAACGCCGTGGAACGCACGGGCATGCTGCCCCCGCCGCCCACTGCGGCACAGCAGGATCTCGTCGTCAGTTTCAATTCCCTTCAGATGATGGGCCGTTAGTTTGACTCGATGGGTCGCCTTCCGGCCCATCCTTCCATTTTCACCCTTCGGCATCCCCTCTGCCGACCTTCCCAAAAGAGGATGAATATGAACATCTGCCGACTGCTGCTCCTGTTCCTCGTTGCTGGCATACTCACCTTCTCTCCTGCCGCCTCCTCGACGTCTTTCGGTGCAGAGCCCGGGACCGGTGATGCAGCTGCCACCATCCAGCAGAAAACGAAAGAAGCAGATGCCGAAGCCAAAGCCGTACAGGACGCATGGGAAGCCCTGCTGGCCACACATAAGGCCCAGCTCGATACCATTACCCAGCGCAGCCAGAAACTGCGCACCGAACTCAAAGAGCTGGATGCTGCAACACAGGCTCCTCTCGCCCTGCTGGAACAGGAATTCCAGAGGCTGATAGCGCTCTCCCGCGTGAACAGCAGCATGCCTTCGGATCTCACCGTTCTGGCTGAACGCATCAAGCGAGTTCGTGAACGCGCCGAAAATCTTGCCGCCCCCCTGCGCTCCGCCATCGACGAGCTCGAACAGGAAAGTCAGGCGATATCCCTTCTGGAAAACTCCCTCACCGGCCAGAAGACCGACGCCACGGCCCCTCTGCTCAAGCAGATACGCCAGTCCAGAAACAGGCTCGCGGAACTGAAGCAGTACTACACACTCACGCTCCGCCCCCTGCAGGATCTCATCAGCGATATCCAGGCACGTCTCGATATCCTCGTGAATCAGATGCCTGCGCTGTGGAACGACTACTATTTCGAGTCCTCCGGGCATGTCTATGACGTGG
>JAFWYI010000276.1 GCA_017522745.1 Mailhella sp. | reverse complement strand
TCTGTACGAACTCCAGCAGAAGGCTCTGGCCGATGCCGACGCCGCTGCCATGCTCGAAGAGATCAACCGCGAAACCCGCGAGAACAAGGGCGGCCTCATGGGTTCCGTCGTCGTTTCCGACGGCTTCTTCCCCTTCCGCGACGGCGTGGACGTGGCCATGGCTCAGGGCGTGACCGCTATCGCTCAGCCCGGCGGTTCCATCCGTGACTGGGAAGTGGTGCAGGCCTGTAACGAAAAGACTCCTCAGGTGGCCATGGTCTACACCGGCCAGCGTTCTTTCAAGCACTAAGAATAACACGGCAGCTCGTTCTGTCTTACATCTGGATGCCTTTTCAGGTCTTTCGTTGAGAAAAACTTTTGAAAAGGCATCTTGGATTTCCTGGCCGGAAATCCGCTGGGGCTGACTTCCAGTCAGCCGGAGAGTCCTTTGAACATAGGCCTGACCGAAGCACGCCTCGTGAGCTTGAGGCTCACTCAGCGGCGCTCCGCTGTGACCGAAAGACCGCGCCTCGCCCACCTCCATGCCGACTTCCAGTCGGCGTGGGGTCGGCGCTCAAACCGCCGCTTTGCGGCGGCGCCTCCGGCGAGGTCAAGGAAGAGGCGTATTGATTTAGGTCAATTGGAGTTCAGGACGGCGTAAATTTCTTCAGACTCTCATAGTCTGAACGGTGATGAGCGGATGCTTGTGTCCGGGAAATCGCCGTTCAGAAAGGGAGCCTGGGGGAGAGCATCTCCCTCAGAAAAAATATAATTCTCCAAGGACATTCCTCTTATGGCGTCGAATCTTGTGCAGTATCCGGGTGCGGGCTGTATCGTTGAGTTCATGCAGGGCAACGAGCCTCAGATCGCGTGGGTGATGGAAGAGCAGAAGGGCAAATTGCGACTTTTTCTGCCGAATCGCCGCGAGACCACGCTCTCGTCGGCGCGGCTTCTGCCGTGGTCCGGACCGGCCTATGCTGCCGCTCAGAGCAAGGACGCTATGGTGGAGCTTCTGGAAAAGCATGGTGAGCGCCGCAAGCGTCTTTCTGCAGAAGTTGCTCCCATGGAATTGTGGGAGATGGCGCAGGGCGAACTGAAGAAGGCTCGTGCCGAGTGGTTCGCTGAGCTGGGTTACACCAGCCCCGATGCCGACACCGTTGCCGCCTGTGGTCGGGCGCTTCTTGCCTGCAAGACGCACTTCCGTTTCCAGCCGCCGGAGTTTGAGATCTATGACGTTGAGACCGTGGAAGCTCGCCGTCAGGCTGAAGAAGCCGCCCGCATGCGTGAAGCCATGGTGCTTGGCGGTGCGGACTGGTTCCGCCGTCTGTGGGAAGCCCGCATCGGTCGCCGCGCTGCTCCGAACCCCGCCGAAGCTCCGGAAGAACCGGTGCGCGGTCGCCTTGAATACATGCTCCGCTCGCGTATGGCTGATCCGGACACCGTGGAGGATGAAGCCCTCTGGAAGCAGGTCACCAAAGGCCTGCCGGACGATCCGCATCTCCCTCTTCTGCTGGCTATGACCTGGGGACTTGTACCCGAGCATCATAACTACTGGCTGGATCGCGCAGATTATGAGGTCGGGACTGCATGGGAGGAGGCTCATCGCGCTGAAACGGAGGCGCTTATCGCTGCCGTGACCGACGATGCCCAGCTTCCCCCCATTGACGATACGCCCTTCATCAGCATCGACAGCGCTACGACGCGCGACATCGACGATGCGTTCCATATCGAGCGTGCCGCAGATGGTGGCTGGGATGTGGACGTGGCTCTGGCCTGTCCCGCCTGGTTCTGGGATTTCGAGTCTCCTCTGGGCAAGGACGTGTTCAATCGCGCTACCAGCCTGTACCTGCCGGAAGGGAATTCCCACATGATGCCCGAGGCTCTGGGGGAAGGCGCGTTCAGCCTTTTTGAGGGTAAGAAGCGTCCCTCGCTTATCGTCAGTGCGCATATCGCTCCGGATGGTTCTTTGAGCGAAGGTCGTTTCCGCACGTCTGCCGTGACGTTGGCGAAGAACCTCACGTATCCCGACTGCGAAGCTGTTATCGAAGGCCGCGTGGAAGATGGGAATCCTGCTTCCGCGTGGACAGAACAGCTTTCCATGGCCGCGGAGATGAGCCGCATCCGCCTCGACTACCGGGTGAAGCAGGGGGCTGTCATCATCGAGCGCCCCGACCTCGACTTCGTACTGGAAGGCGAAGGGGCCGATGTGAAGGTAAGCATCCGCGAGAGTGAGGCCGTGCCTGCCGCCATGCTCCTTGTGGCGGAACTCATGATCGTTGCCAACGCCGTGCTGGCCGAGTGGGCAGTGAAGAACGACGTGGCGCTCCTTTTCCGTACGCAGGATGTGGCTGTGCCCCGCGAATACGCGGGCGTGTGGCGTTCGGCTCCGGATATCGCCCGGGTGGTCCGTATCCTCGTGGCGGCTTCTCTCGATGTGGAAGCGCGTCCGCATGCCGGTATGGGGCTTGCCGCCTACAGTCCGGTAACTTCTCCGCTGCGCCGTTTCCCGGATCTTGTGAACGAAGCTCAGCTCCTGCATTTCCTGCGTCATGGTGAAGCCCGCTGGAGCCGTGAAGAGCTTTCGGCCATGCTGCTCCCGCTGGGGATGCGCCTTGAGGCTGCTGGACAGGTCCAGCGTTTCCGCCCCCGCTACTGGAAGTATCTGTACATCCAGCAGAGGTCCGCGCGGCATCATAATGCATGCTGCTGGCGTGCCGAAGTGGCGGAAGAGAACGATATGTGGGTCAATGTGAATCTGCCGGAAGTGCAGATCGCACTGCGGGCCAAGCGTCAGCTCTTCGGGGAAAAGGTGTTCCCCGGGCAGGAGTTCATGGTGCGCCTTGGCAAGGTTAATCCTCTGCGAAACGAGGCAGTTATCCTCGATGTGCAGGAATTCTAAGACGTTTGCTCACCAGTGAATAGTTGCCCATCAGTCGCCTCTGGTGTATAAAAAGAAATCGGGCAAAAATTCACTAGTGAAGGAGAGGGCATGACGATAGCCGGGAACAAGTTCTCTTTTCTGCTTCGGGGCTTCATTCTGGCCTGCGCGGCGTCTATGCTTACAGCATGCCTGCCGAAGGATTTCCTGCGGATATCGCCGCAGGAAGCGCATAATGAAGCCGTGCAGACTGTGGAGGACCTTGATGCCGGACTTGCCATCGACCGCGGCATCGCTACGGCATGGGCTTCTCCGGGCAGTCTTGTTGGCAGCGAGAACGTGAGTGTTTCCGCGATGAGCGATCATCATGCGTCGTTCGGTGATTCTCTGGAACTTTCGGAAGAAGAATTCGGTTTTCTGCCTGCCGGACTTATGATGCTGGAGGGCCCCGAGGGTTATACCACCTCGCAGTTCGCGTCCGGCACGACGCGTGAAACGCGGGTACCTGCCCTTGGCAGTGCGGAAGAGCGCGCTCTTGCAGCCATAAATACCAAACAGGCTTTGTGCCGCCCCGGCGACAAAGTATGCATGACGTCGCCTTACGGTGTGCGGCGCGGCAAACGTATCCATAAGGGCATTGATATCCGTGCACCTTTCGGTTCTCCCATCATGGCGTTCCGTGGCGGTGTCGTCACTGCCGCCCATTATAGTCGTACATACGGCTATATGGTGGACATCCAACAAGATGACGGCCTTGTTGCCCGCTATGCGCATATGAGCCAGATACTCACCCACAAAGGTGCTCGAGTTACGGCAGGGCTTCGTATAGGACGCGTGGGCTCCACTGGTCGCTCCACCGGCCCGCATCTGCATTTTGAGCTTCTGCGTGATAATCGGCAGACTAATCCCATGGCCTATCTGCATACCCTCGACTACGTTGTGAAGCTGGGTGATGAGCAGGATGCCGCTGCGGCCCGGGCGGCCTTGGCCAAGTCCGGTCCTCATCGGAAGGGGAAGAGCAAGTCGGTCAGGAGAGCGTCGCGCACGAAGCGTAGCGGAAAAGTGGACAGGACGGCGACTACGCATACCGTTCGCAATGGTGATACGCTGTACGATCTGGCGCGAGATTACGGTACGACCGTGAAGGCCATCCAGGCCGCCAACGGCGGGGCGGACAAGCTTAAGACCCTGCGCCCCGGCAAAACTATCAAACTCCCTGCTAGAAACACTGCGGCTAGAAAGACCGCACAGAAATAACTTCGCAGAATCATTCTGCCGTGAACGAAAGGCCTCCCGAAAAGGGAGGCCTTTTTGCGTTGATGGGCCCGAAGTCAGCGCTGGAGCAGAGGTGTGTTTTTCTCACGAGAGCCGCCACATTACAATGTTCCTCTCACGACAGCGTGGCTAGGCTTTGTTTCGAGTTCGGTAGGAAATTGTGGCCGGCCGTAACGAAACAAGGAGGAAATATGCACCTTACGCCACGAGAGATGGACAAACTGCTGATACTTTCCATGGCCGAAGTGGCACGACGCCGCAAGGCAAATGGCCTGAAACTCAATCACCCCGAGGCGGTGGCATACATCACTGCCACAGCTCTGGACGGCGCGCGTGCCGGAAAGACGGTGGAAGAGGTGATGAACGACACCCGTAACGCTCTGGGCCGTGCCGATGTGATGGACGGCGTGCCCGACATGATCCCCTATGTACAGCTTGAAGCAGTGTTCACGGATGGGAGCCGCCTTGTGACGGTACACGATCCCATCCACTGAATCCCCACGCCGGGCGATGCGATGCATAAGGTCCGGCATGGTTGAACTTTTACTGCCGCGGAAGTCCTGGACCGGCTCTGCGGAAAAACAAAGGCAGGTATCATGGAAACTCAGGAAAAAGTCCCGGTCGGAGGAGTCATTTTTGCCTCAGGGCCTATCACATTCAACGAGTCCCGCCCATCCGTGAGCATAAAAGTCCGCAACACGGGCGACAGGCCCATTCAGGTGGGCTCGCATTTCCACTTCTTCGAGGTCAACCGTGCGCTGGAATTCGATCGCGATGCCGCCTATGGGATGCGCCTCAACATTCCTTCCACGACGGCTATCCGTTTTGAGCCCGGCGACGAGAAGACCGTATCCCTCGTGCCGCTCGGCGGGCTGGCCAGCGTGTACGGCTTCAACAACCTTGTGGATGGCTGGGTCGGCGACAGACACGCCAGGACCATCAGAGTGGCCAGAGCGGTCGATCTTGGCTTCAAGAACGCGAAACACTGAGCGATAAGGAAGGAAATCATGCCACAGATATCTCGGCAGGAATACAGCAGTCTTTTCGGCCCTACCGTGGGCGATCGTATCCGCCTCGGGGATACGGATCTTTATGTGGAGATCGAGAAGGACCTTCGAGGCTACGGCGAGGAATCCATATACGGTGGCGGTAAGACCCTGCGGGCAGGCATGGGAGGCGATGCACACCTGCACCGCGACGCTGGTGTGCTGGATATCGTCATCACCAACGTGACCATCATCGACGCCGTGCAGGGTGTCGTCAAGGCCGACGTGGGCATCCGCGACGGTATCATCGTGGGCATCGGCAAGTCCGGCAATCCCGCTATCATGGATGGGGTGGATCCGAACCTTGTGGTTGGCAACGCCACGGATGCCATTTCCGGCGAGCATCTCATCCTTACGGCCGGCGGCATAGATACCCATGTGCATTTCATCAGTCCTCAGCAGGGTGAGGCGGCCATTTCCAACGGCGTGACCACGTTCTTCGGCGGTGGTGTGGGACCGACGGACGGTACCAACGGCACGACCATCACGCCCGGCGAATGGAACATACACCGCATGCTCGAAGCCGTGGAGGCCATGCCCGTGAACGTGGGCCTTCTGGGCAAGGGGCACGCCTATAACGAAGAGCCTCTGCGTGAGCAGATAGAAGCTGGTGCCTGCGGTCTGAAGATCCATGAAGACTGGGGCTCCATGCCTGCTATGATACGCGCTTCTCTTGCCGTGGCGGACAAGATGGATGTTCAGGTGTCCATCCATACCGATACGCTGAACGAATCCGGCTATGTGGAAGATACCATCGCCGCCATGGAAGGCCGTGTCATCCACACGTACCACACCGAAGGGGCTGGCGGCGGCCATGCGCCCGATATCATCAAGGTGGTGGCGCATCCCAATGTCTTGCCCAGCTCCACCAATCCCACGCTGCCGTTCGGCATCAACTCGCAGGCAGAACTCTTCGATATGATCATGGTCTGCCATAACCTGAACCACAATGTGCCGTCCGACGTTTCCTTTGCGGAAAGCCGCGTCCGGGCCGAGACCATCGCCGCGGAAAACGTGCTGCATGATATGGGCGCCATCTCCTGCATTTCCAGCGATTCTCAGGCCATGGGCCGCGTGGGCGAGAACTGGTTGCGTACTATCCAGACGGCCAGCGCTATGAAGACGGTCCGCGGCCCTCTGCCCGAAGACAACAAGGGCAATGATAACTTCCGCGTTCTGCGCTACG
>JAFWYI010000275.1 GCA_017522745.1 Mailhella sp. | reverse complement strand
GGCAGAAAGGAGATGTCCCCACTGCTGTTACACAGTGGGGACATATTAGTTATTCACTTCAGCAATTAGATGCTGGCGGTGATTTCGGGGAAGACCTTGTAGAACATGATCCAAGCCATGAACAGGGTCAGGGAGAGGTTGAAGGTCTGGCCGCAGACGTACAGCACGAGAGGCTTGCCGCCCTTGAAGTAGTGAGCCAGAGAGCGGAAGTTGGTAGCAAGACCAATGGCCACGAAGGACAGGGTGAAGAAGTGACCGCGGAGAGCCTTGGTGACGGTGAGCACACCCTTATCCATGAGGGCGTAGCCGAGGTCAGCACCGATGGTGCCGCTGATGTAGGACAGCACGACGGAGGCGGTGAGGAAGCCGATAACGAACTTGGGGAAGCGGTTCCAGATTTCCATGGCGCCGACGGTGCGGCCGGATTCCTGCTGCTCAACCTTGGTAGCAAAGTAGATAGCGACGCAGAAGGCGGACACGCCGATGAGGACGTTCTGGATCATCTTGATGGTAGCGGCAACCTGGAGAGCCTTGGGGCCGAGGAAGGCGCCAGCGGCGGCCACGGAGCCGGTGGAGTCAACGGTACCACCGATCCAGGCACCACCGAGGATTTCGGGGAGGCCAACCATCTTGATGAAGGCGGGCATGGCGATCATCATGATGGCGGTGAACACCATGGAGAGACCGACGGACAGGGTCAGTTCTTCCTTCTTAGCACGGCAGGCGGCGGCCACAGCGATAGCGGCGGAGGTACCGCACACGGACATGTCGGCAGAGATGGTGATGTTCAGGGTCTTGGAGGGCATCTTCAGCACCTTCTGGCCGAAGATGTAGGTGGAGCAAAGAACGATGGGGGTAACCACCCAGGCAACGAAGATGCCGGGGATACCGATGGCAAGGATCTTGTTGAAGAGAACTTCAGCGCCGAGGAGCACGAGGCCGGCCTTGATGTAGTATTCGACCTGCACGGCGGGCATGATCCACTTGGGGGTGCCGATGGTGTTGGCGATGACCATACCGGTCACGATAGCCATGATTTCACCGTTCACGCCGTAAGCGGCGGTGGGCTTGTAGCCACCGAGCACGTTGGCGAGGCAGGAGAGAGCGAACACGGCGAGGAAGCCGATGAAGTAGCTCACGAAGTTGTAGCCCATGACAGCCATGCCGAGACCGGTGATGACACCGAGACCGAGGCCGAGCACAACGAGGCCGGGGATGATGTTCTTGTCGGAGCCGACGGCCTTCTTAGCCTTGTCAGCAGCCTTCACGTCCTTCTGCCAAGCGGAGATGGCCTTTTCAGCGGCCTTGTTCAGTTCGGCGTTCTGGAAGTTGGCGGCAGCAGCGGCGTCCTGAGCAGCCTTAGCGGCAACCTTGGCAGCCTTAGCCTTTTCAGCGGCGGCCTTAGCAGCGGGTTCCTTAGCAGCGTTCTTGTGGCTGATGAAGGAATCCATGGGGTTGCTGCCCCACTTGCCGGGCTTGCCGAGGTAGCTGATGAGGGTCTTGGCGGCGGGCAGCTTGGCGCCGGTCACGCCCTTCTTGGCAGCCTGAGCATCGATGAGTTCGATGGTCTTGATGGGCTTAGCCTTTTCAGCGGCGATGATGGTGTTGTACTTGTTGATCTTGGCTTCAATGTCGGCACGGCCGTTCATCATGATGAGGCCGGTGACGATGATGATGAAGAAACCGATCCAAATGGCCCAGTAGTCTTCCTTGAGCCAAAGGTCGGACCATTTTGCACGGCCGTCATCAACAACGATGTTGGAATCAGTAGCCATATTGAGTCCCCTGCTTAAAAGTTGTAAAAATCACTCTCCTCAAGCCAGTTTGTTCTTTCAATAACAAACTCGCGCTCTATTGGCAAGTAACCACGCCCACCTTGTGGTGATTCTCCATGACTCCACTGCTTGCAAACCGAAGCCAGAATAATCCCACACGACGGACTCTGCGTGCCAAATCGAGCCCTTAGACTTGAATGAGAAATCCTAAACGAATAAACGTGAATGAAAAAACACTCACAAAAGCGTACTCTTTCTAAAAAATTTTCCGCTTTTTGGCAAGTCTGCTCTATGCCTTTTTCGTGGCTTCCTTCAGCTCTTTCCAATAGTCATCGGAAACATCGTAGCCGAATTCATAAGCCTTTTCAGCATACTCACGAGCCTTTTCCACATCGCCAAGTTCAAAGGTGGCAAGGGAAAGGTTGTTCCACGCAGGGCCGAAGGCGGGTTCCTGCTTGAGGACCATGCGGCTCATCTCGGCGCTCTTTTCATACTCGCCCTTCATGTAAAGAGCGGAGGCGAAGGTAGCACGGGCCTGGATGTACTTGGGGTCCCAGGTGAGCGCCTTATGCAATGCGGAGATAGCTTCGTCCACTTCGCCTCTCTGCAGATGCACGAAGCCCATGTTGGCCCACGGGATGGGGTACTTGGCACGGAGCTGGGAGGCTTCCTTGTTGTACTGATAGCAACCGTCAAGGTCGCCGCGGCGCAGGCACAGGCCGCCCAGCTGCACGTAGGCTTCCGCCAGATGGGCAGACTGACGCACAGCTTCGAGGAAGCAGTTCTCAGCTTCGGCATAGTCGCCGAGAGAAAGCACGGCTACGCCGAGATTATAGTGGTGGATAGCGCACTTCGGATCTTTCTGAATGGCATCCTGAAGGTCGCGGATATATTCGTTGATATCGGTATAACGCTCTTTCATAGGATGTATCCTTCCTTCTTTAGAAGTTCATGGTACCATGCGGCGAATTCATAGGTGCCGAGAAATTTGTCCTGCTTGTTCACGATACCGGTGGCAGCCTGCATGGCCCCCTGCAGGAAGGCTTCGCTGGGGTCTTCAAGACCGTGGCGCTGAGCCTCCTGTTTCTTGTGTCTCACAAATTCCTGGATGAGCTGCTGGACGGTACGCTTCGTGATGTCGGTGCGGATGTCGTTCGGCTCATTGGGCTCGGGGAAGGGGTCCCAGTTCTCATAGCCGATACGGTCGATGAACTTGCGACGGCGGGGCGAGATCTTCTCATACAGGTCGCGCTTGAGCTTCTCCTCGTCGGCATTGAGGACGCGGGGCTTCTGCGTACGCAGGATGGAAGCGATGGACATGACTACTCCTTGGGGGCAGGACCGACGCCCAGATAGGCGTCATCGTACTTGGTGATCAGCGCCGAGGAAAGCGGCACGTACACGCGATGCAGTTCGCGGAAACGAGAACCGATGGCGGCGCCGATGCGGCGGCTCAGATCGGCAAGGCGGTCCTGGATGCGGTCGAGCGCAACGGTAGGATACGCGCCACCCTGCTTGAAATGGCAGAGACCGCAGGCGTGGGCCTTTCCGTGGATGGAGGTAGGCACACCGTAAAGGCGGCAGGTGATGGGACGATGCTCATAGAGCAGGCAGGTCTGGTCGAGGCCGAGCAGAGGGCAGCGCACACGTTCCTTAGCGGCCTCCACGAGGATCTCGTCGTCGGTCATACCGCTCTTGGCCTGCTTGAAATAATGATGCTTGAGCCTCGTGAGCTGGCGGTCGGCGTCGCTGGCGGCCTGAAGAACGGCGGAACGGCGGATGCCGAAGCCGAAGTCCTTGTTGAAGGCGCGGTTCAGATACATGGCCTCGACAAGAGAGAGGTCGAAGGAAGCATGGCAGCAGCTGCTGCAGCCGGTAGAACAGGCCACTTCTTCGGGGAACTGTTCCTTCACACGGTTGAAAAGCTGATCCGCCTGAGCGGCCAGCTGCTCATATTCCTGAAATATAGCGTCCAATTCCGAGCTGATCATCATTATTCCCGATAAAAATAGTTACAAAAACCGCCGGATGAGCATTGCCCATCCGGCGGCAAAAGGCTCAAAGCGTACCGCCCCCTTGCGGCGGCAGGTTCGCTCGGCGCTGGCGGAAACTTCCGAGAGTATCCGCTGGCTCGGCGGC
>JAFWYI010000274.1 GCA_017522745.1 Mailhella sp. | reverse complement strand
TGCCGCCGATCAGCGTTTACGTTACCTGCGTTCCCTATATTTCATACCTGCGAGTCCACGCCGGAACTTCCGAAAAACACCGCCTCACCAGATCTTCCAGAAAGAGCGCTTGCCCCCACTCCCACGCCTATATCTCCGTTCAGGCTGACGCGCAGGCACGAAAAAAGGCGGCCTTCCAATTCAGGAAGACCGCCTTCAAAGGCAAATTCTAGGCGAGCGCTAGATGAGCCAGTTCATCGGGATGATCGACAGCTTGGGGAATATCGTGATCATGATGAGCATGAAGAATTCCACAAGGATGAACGGGAGCAGGTTCTTGACCAGTGCCGGCAGCTTGATGTTGCCGATACCGCACACCACATAGAGAACCGTGCCGACGGGAGGCGTGATAACGCCGATGCCGAGGTTCAGGATGAAGATGAGGCCGAAATGGTAAGGATCGATGCCAGCGTCGAGGATCAGGGGGTAGAACACCGGAGCGAAGATCAGGACGTTGGGGGTAAGGTCCATGACCATACCGATCAGGAACAGGAACACGTTGATCATCAGCAGCAGAGTGGTGGGCGAATCCTTGAAGGGTTCGAACACGGAGATGATCTGCTGGGGAATGTCAGCGAGGGTGATGAAGTAGCCGATGGCGGTGGCGGTGGCCACGATCATCATAACGGCAGCAGTGGTACGAGCGGAAGCAGCGGAGACTTCCAGAACCTTGCGAATGCCGATTTCGCGGTAGTAGCCAAGGCACACGATGAGGGCGTACACAGCAGCAAAGGCGCCGCCTTCGGTGGGAGTGAAGATACCGAAGCGGATACCGCCGAGCAGCAGCACGGGCATCATGAAGGCAGGCGTAGCGTCGATGAGGATCTTACGCTTTTCTTCCTTGGTGAACTTGATGTTGTCGTGGTAGCCGTCGATGCGGACGATGACGAACCACAGAGCCATCAGAGCGAGACCAATGAAGATACCGGGCATCAGACCGATCATGAACAGCTTGGTGATGGACAGGCCGCTCACGCAGGAGCCGAGGATGATGAAGTTGGTGCTGGGCGGAATGATGGGGCCGAGGATAGCGCCAGAGGCGATAACGGCACCAGCGCGGCCGGGGATGTAGTTCTGCTGCTTCATCATGGGCAGGAGCAGGCCGCCGAGAGCGGCGGCTTCACCCACGGAGGAGCCCATGAGACCGGCAAACAGGATGGAGGCCACGATAGCGGCATAGCCAAGACCACCGCGCACGCCGCCGATAAGGAGCTGGGCGAACTGCACGACGCGCTTGGAAAGGCCGCCGGCAGCCATGATTTCACCGGCAAACACGAAGAAGGGAATGGCCATCAGGGGGTAGTTGTTCGCACCGTCGAGCATGCAGGAAGCGATGGTCATCGAATCCCACATGTCGGCATGGAACATGAGCACCATGGCGCAGAGAACAAGCACCATGGCGATCGGAATACCAAAGGCTAGGAAGAAGAAAAGCGATCCGAGGAAAAGAAACAGTTCCATACTTTCTCCTTACGAGGCCTTTTCGAGAATGGCTTCAACGTCCATCGGGTCAGCCTTCTTGAACGCGGATGCCGGGGTGCGGATGATGGCAATGAGGTCGCGAAGCTGGAGGACAAGACCGGCAGCAGCCATGATGGGCAGGGTGCAGTTGACGAGAGCCATGTTGACGTGAGTGGCCACAGCGTAGGTATCCATGGTCTGAAGCACGTAGACGATACCGCCCTGAAGGAGCAGAGCCAGAGCAGACATGGAGAGCAGGATGGCGATGATGTTCACGATCTTGCGGCAGTTGCCTTCAAGCATATCCACCACGAGTTCCACAGCGATGTGCTTCTTGCGATAGAAGGCTTCAATGGCACCGAAGAAGGTGACATAGATGAACAGGAAGCGGGCCCATTCTTCACTCGGCGGATAACCGGAGTTGAAGCAGTAGCGGAGCACTGCATTGAAGAACACAAGGCCGATAATGCCAAGGAAGATGCTGGCGCAGAAAATCTGGAACGCAAATGCGCCAGCGGCACCGGCCTTGCTGCTCTTGGCATCAGAGGGAGTAGCACTCATAAAAACCTCAGAGAGTACAAGCCAAAATTTCAGAGATAAAAAAGGGAGGAGCCGTGCGATCCACACGGCTCCCATAAATCAGCAGGGCTTACTTGAAGCTGGCAGCCTTGTCGAAGATGGCCTGGGCGTTGGGCACGTAGGACACCTTGCGTTCAGGATTGAGGAACATGTCCCAGGTACGCTTAGCAGCGGCGGTCATGTGGTCCTTCATAGCCTGGGTGGGTTCGGAGATGGTGCCACCGTTGGCCTTGATTTCTTCAGCAGCCTTCTTGTCCACTTCTTCCACGAGCTTCCACACGTAATCAGCGGATTCGGCGGCGGCTTCGTTCACCCACTTCTTGTGTTCAGCAGGCATGGACTGGTAGAGCTTTTCGTTGATGAAGAGGGAGTGGATAACGAGGATGTGACCGGTCATGGTGATGTTCGGGCACTTTTCGTACACCTTGGTGGAGGTGATGTCGGCGAGGGGGGAGTCGCCGCCGTCGATAACGCCCTGGTCAACGGAGGACATAACTTCGGCGAAAGGCATAGCCTGACCGTTGATGCCGCATTCCTTGGCGAAGGTGGTGTACAGAGTGATGTTCGGCACGCGGAGCTTCAGGCCCTTGATGTCGTCGATGGAGGCGACG
>JAFWYI010000273.1 GCA_017522745.1 Mailhella sp. | reverse complement strand
CTCCAACGCGTTCGCGGCTCTGGAAAATCAGGCTCTGTGGCATGAACGCGACATCAGCCATTCCTCGGTGGAACGCATCATCACGCCGGACTCCACCATCCTCATGGACTACATCCTGCACCGCCTGAACCGCCTCATCGACGGCCTGCGCATCCTGCCCGAGAACGTGGAGAAAAACCTCTGGGGCAGCTACGGTCTGTTCTATTCCCAGCGCGTACTCACGGCGCTCATCGAAAAGGATATGCCCCGCCAGCAGGCCTATGTGGTGGTCCAGAAGCGTGCCATGGAAAGCTGGGAGACCCAGCAGTCCTTCCCGGAACTCATCCGCGCCGATGAAGAGATCCGCGCCCATCTCAGCACGGAAGAACTGGACGCCATCTTCAGCCTCGACACCTATACCCGCTTCGAAGACGAGATCATCGAACGCGTGCTGGCTGAAAAATAAGCAAGGCACACATCACATCAACGCCGCCGTATCCTTCGGGATGCGGCGGCGTTTCGTCTGCCTCCTCCTGCCCCCACATTGTCAGAACTCAGGAAATTTTTTAAGCTGGAAGCCGAATCCACGCTTCCCGGAGGTCGCTTTGCTCCGATTTCTCTTCCTGCTCCTCACACTTCTCCTGCCGGCTCCAGCCGTTGCCGATGACTGGACGGCCTGTATCGCCCAACCCGCTCCGGATTTCTTCTACGTAGCGGACAAAGGCCGGAAACTGCTTTTTCAGATGGAAGAGCGTGGAGGTCAGCCCGCCGCTATGCGCCAGTTCGGCTGCATCCACGGCCGGGTGGAAGGCGACAAACAGAAAGAGGGCGACCTCAAGACTCCCGAAGGCGTATACTTCATCACGCGTAAGATCACCCAGAAGCTGGACTTCATGGAATACGGCCCTCATGCCGTGAGCCTGAACTATCCCAACCCGGCGGACCGCCTGCGCGGCAAGACCGGCAGCGGCATCTGGCTGCACAGCAAAGGGCAACCCATCGCCGGTCTTACCACTCGGGGATGCCTTGCCATCGACCAGCATGAGATCCGCGAAATAGTACATCAGCTCAAACCCGGCACGCCTGTCATCGTGGCCGAACATCTCGCCGGTCTACCCTTCTATGGCCGGGACAGCAACGCGCTCCCCATCGGGGCGCCTGAGCCTGCCGCCGTGGAAAAAACGTCCCCTGCCGCCGAACTCCCTCAGGGAAAAACTGCCGTCTTCGGTAAGATCAACAAAGAAAAGAATGACGGTCAGACCAAACAGGACGAGGGGGCCCAGCTCTCTGCCTGCGTCCATGCCGTAGATTTTCCCATAGCGCCCGCGCCCGCATACTGCGACGTGCAGACTGTGGATGCCCCCAAGGTCCTCGAACTTGCCAGACGCTGGATCGAACACCGCGAAGCCCGAACGGAAGGCATCTTCGAATTCTATGATGCAACAGCGTGGGCCAAAGCCAGCCGCGAATCGTTCAGCCGCAAACAGAAACGCCTGCGCGGACAGTTCCAGAACCAGAAAGACTTCACTATCGACCGCAAATCCCTCAACGTGCTGTACGGCCCGGGCTACTGGGTCACGAGCTTCACGGAAAGCTATCGCCTCAAGGACGGTCAGCACCGTGGACGACGCGCCCTGTACTGGATGAAGGATACCACCGGAACATACCGTATCATCGGTGAGATACGCATCGCGCAGTAGCCCCTCCCCCAAAGACAGCCTCACATATCGGTTTCCGACTGAAAGAACAGGTGCCGGAACCGAGCAAGAAGGGATTGTCACGAAAAACCGATTAGATTAATGTGAGAACACAGACCGGCATCCTGCTGGTCGCATACGAAAGGAGAATTCCAATGAACAAGCTCGTTATTTCTCTGGGCCTTGCCATGCTCATGGGCCTCACCGGCGCTGCTGAATCCTTCGCCGCCGACTATCGTCCTGCCGTTGCCGCCCATCGCGGTGCTTCCGGCTTCCTGCCTGAACACACCATCGAAGCCAAGGTCATGGCCTATGCCATGGAACCCGACTTCATCGAGCAGGACGTTGTCATGACCAAGGACAACCAGCTCATGGTCATGCACGACTATACCCTTGATACCACCACCGACGTGGCCAAGAAGTTCCCCAACCGCTGCCGCGCCGACGGCAAGTACTACGTCATCGACTTCACTCTTGAAGAAATCAAGAGCCTCATCGTGACCGAACGCTTCAACCCCAAGACCGGCAAGGCCGTGTTCGAAGGTCGTTTCCCCGTGGATTCCGGCATCGACTTCCGCGTGCCCACTCTGCGTGAAGAACTGGAACTCATCAAGGGTCTGAACAAGTCCACCGGTAAGAACATCGGCGTGTACGTGGAAGTGAAGAAGCCTAACTTCTACGAACAGGAAGGCAAGGATATCGTCTCTGCCACCATCAAGATGCTGGATGAATACGGCTATAACGACATGAAGGCCAAGGCCATCCTCCAGATGTTCGACTACGAAGCCGTCATGGCTGCTCGCGGCAAGGGCTGGAAGGGCGAACTCTGCATGCTCGTCGAAGTGTGGGACGGCCCCTTCCACGACAAGAAGCGCCATGAATGGCTGCTGACCCCCGAAGGTATGGCTGAAGTGGCCAAGCAGGCTACCATCTTCGCTCCCTGGTTCTCCCACATGGCCGTGGCTAACCCCGACGGCAAGGGCTACACCGTCAACGATATCGCTGACAACGCCCGCAAGCTCGGCATGAAGGTCCACAGCTGGACCCACCGTGTGGACAAGCCCCTCAAGGGCTTCAAGGATTCCGACGCCGTCCTCGACTGCGCCTTCAAGGAACTGAAGCTCGACGGCCTCTTCTCCGACTTCTGCGGCAACGTGGTCGATTACCCGAAGAAGAACGGCCTCCGCTAAACCGTTTTCGGGCTCTGCCTGAAAGATAAACGAAGCCCCGCTCCATGCTTTGTGGAATGGGGCTTTTGCGTTAAACCTGTTCTGATAGGGCGCAGTGCAGTATGGGGTAGGGTAGACCGAGTGAATCGATGGCATCGCGGGATTCCACCTCAAAGCCAAAGCGGCGGTAGAAGCCCAGAGCCTGCGGATTCTGCTCGTTGACATCCACCCGGCTTGCGCCGAGGGCCAGCGCCTGCCGCATGAGTGCCGAACCGATACCCCGGCTGCGGGCATCCGCCGCTACGAAGAGCATTTCTATGCTGTCGCCCTCCATGCCGAGAAAGGCGCACGGAGCACCATTTTCTTCCGCATAGAAGAGAAGGGGGACTTCCTGCAGGCCGCGTTTGACAAAAGGCCGCAGATAGTCCACGTCGCCTTCCCGCAGAAAAAGATGTGTGGCCCGCACGGAGGATTCCCAGACGGCGAGGAGAACGTCCACAAGGTCCGTCTCTCGATTTTCTTTTTTGACCTGCGTTATAACCATAGCCGCTTCACCTGAAAACAAAGCCGCCGTGCCATGAACACAGCAGCTTTTGCAATCAAAAGTCTTTGAAGGAAGGGAGGGGGTGCAGGGGGAGGGGGACTTTCTCCAGAAAAGCTTTCTTTGGGTATAGGCACATCCGAGAAAATCCATAACATTTGGATATTATAGATTTTTATTTCGAAGGATGTCTTTTATTGTCCTCTAAAGTCCGCTTGAATCCCCAAAAATTGTGAGTATAATTGAGAGTATCGAAAACGCGATACTCGCACCTAGCCGAGGATGGGTCGGGCATTTCGTCCGGCTACGTCCAAGGGGTATCATGATACGAGGTGCAGGACAAGGAGCTCACATGCCTCTTACCGATGTATTTATTCGTAGCCTGAAACCGCTCGAGAAGCCGTATAAGCATTTCGATGGCGGAGGGCTTCATATCCATGTCACGCCGAACGGGAGCAAGCTCTGGCGCATGTCCTATCGCTTTGACGGCAAAGGCAAGCTCCTGAGCTTCGGTGAATATCCGACTGTATCTTTGAAGGATGCGCGAGAGAAACGCGAGGAAGCCAAGAAGCTTCTGGCGCAGGGCATCGATCCATCCGTCTGGAAGAAGCAGGAAAAGGCCGCGAGGCGCATAGCCCAGCGAGACACTTTCGAGAACATCGCACGAGAGTGGTTCGATACGCGAACCGTACACTTGACGGCACGGTATCGGCAGAATGTCCTCTTGCGTATTGAGAAGCACATCTTCCCTAAAATCGGAAAGACTCCCATATCTCAGCTGGAGATACCGGACATCCTGAATGTGGTGAAGCCGGTTGAGCAGGAAGGTCATGTGGCTACGGCCAGATTCGTTCTTCAGAGTATCAGTCAGGTTTTTCGCTATGCGGTGCTTTCCGGCAGGGCAAAGCATAACATAGCCGCCGACCTTCAAGGCGTACTGCGCCCTGTTCAGACCACGCATCATGCTACCATAACAAATGAAGTCGGTGTGGGAGAACTCCTGCGGCGTATCGACCAATATGAAGGATATTATCCTCAGGCTTGTGTGTTGAAATTGGCACCTCTGGTGTTCACCCGTCCCTCTGAACTGCTGGGAGCAGAGTGGGAGGAATTCGACTTCGAGGCGCGTGAATGGCGCATCCCTGCCGAGCGCATGAAAATGAGGCGTCCGCACATCGTTCCGCTCTCCGATCAGGCACCTGCTGTCGTCAAGGCTCTTGAGCCAGTCACCGGAGAAGGCCGGTTTTTATTCCCAGCAGCAACCAATCCCGATAAGCATGTCCGTGACGGAAGAATTCTCATTGCTCTTCGCAAGCTGGGATACTCAAAGGACGAGATGAGCTTCCATGGCTTCCGTTCCATGGCCTCAACCCTTCTGAATGAGCGTGGATACAACCGCGACTGGATAGAACGTCAGCTTGCCCACTGCCCTCGCGACAGTGTCCGAGCCGCCTACAACTACGCCGAGTATCTGCCGGAACGCCGCCGCATGATGCAGGAATGGGCCGATTATCTGACAACCTTAAAGAATAGAGAAGGAAAGAATGATGAATGAGATGATTACCTCACCTCACGAACAGCAGAATGAAGATTATCCCCAGCTCACCATTGCCGATACCGACTGGACGGATGAAGAACAGAGCACCATGCGTGAGCACGGCTACGATAACATGGATATGCTGAGAGCGTGGCTGCTATAGCACGGCGAAAGAGCGATGCCATGATGCCGTTGGTAAGTTGAGCAAGGAGAAATTTTGTTTTCGGGGGGACAGCACGAGACAATCTTTTAACATGTCAACTTAATTACAATTTTTATGACAGTATCCTTCATTGTCGGTTTTATTCACGGATAAACTATCGTATTCTTAGAGCTCCCTGAATGCTGTCTTCAGGAGTCTCTATGAATACGATTTATGAAGACAAGAGCGCATCGGAACATTTTGGTCAGTTGATCAAGGCGTTGCGCACGAATAGACAGTTCACCCAAGAAGATCTGTCGGAGAAGTCCGACATAGGAGTACAGTACATCAGCAGAATTGAAAACGGCAGTGCCAATCCCACTCTGAAAATCATAAGTACGCTTGCCACAGCGTTTGAAGTCGCTCTTTCAGACATATTTGCTGGTCTGAAAAAGAATAACGGTTAATTTTAATTCGGACAGCATTCAGGGTTCCCCATATCTGAACGCACGACGTCTGCCTGCACGTTGACACCTTGACCCGTTGCAGGGATAATGAAAAAACTCAAGGAGAAAAATCATGTCAGCCCTTAATATCCTCATTGGCGGAGAATCGTTCCGGGAAATCCGTGAACTTAACTGCTGCTATGTCGACAAGACTGACATCTTGGAAGAACTTCTTGCGTCAGTTCCTCCCAAGGTGTCTCTCATCACGCGCCCTCGTCGATTTGGCAAGACGCTGACCATGAGTATGCTGAGAGAATTTTTTGATATTCAAAAGGACAGCAGAGATATTTTTGACGGGTTGAAAGTTGCTCGCAACAAAGAACTTTGTGACGAGTGGATGAATAAGCATCCGGTCTTTTATATCAGTCTTAAGCGTGTTGAAGGTCTCACTTTTACCGAAGCGTTGGCTGGCTTTCGTGAAATTATTTCGCTTCAAGGTTCGGAATACACCTACCTGCTTCAGAGCTCGGAACTCTCTGAGAGCGAAAAAAACGCTTTACATAGCCTTTTCAGCGGCACGAATGACAAAGCTCTTCTTGAGTCTTCCTTGCAACGCATAAGCGTAGCGCTTCATTCTCATTGGAAAAGACAGCCTATCCTCCTCATTGACGAATACGATGTGCCTCTCGCCTGCGCCCAACAGAACGGGTACTATCACGAGATGGTGAGTTTTATCCGTAATATGCTGGGGGCGGCACTGAAGACCAATGCCGCACTTCAGTTTGCCATACTCACCGGATGTCTTCGTATCGCAAAGGAAAGCATATTTACGGGACTGAATAACTTCAAATGCTACGGAATTTCTGAAGTTAAATTCTCAGATAAGTTTGGTTTTACGTCTTCTGAAGTGGACGATATACTTGCAAAAGCTTCTTTCTCCCCCAAAAAAGAGGAGATGAAAGAGTGGTATGATGGGTATCGCTTCGGTAATGACCAAGAAATTTATTGCCCTTGGGATATCCTTCAGTATGTCAACGACCTGAGAGACAACCCTAATGCACAGCCGCAAGCCTACTGGAACAACACCAGCGGCAATGCCATCGTCAGAAGTTTTATTGGTCGAACCGATTTGAATATCGGTGAGAAATTCGAGATACTCATCAATGGCGGCTGTGTTGAGACGAAAATAGTCGAAAGCCTGACCTACGATTCTCTGCATTCGTCCGAAGAAAATCTCTGGAGCCTCCTCTATCTGACGGGATACCTGACGAAAGCCTCGGAGGAGCAGATCGAAGCCTGCGGCAGACTTGCGGATGAAGACAAGACATTCCTTGTTATCCCCAACAAGGAAGTACGGAAGATCTTCACCGAGTCCATTGCTTCTTGGTTCACGGATTCCATGCTCGAAATGGACAGGCGGCCTCTTTTTGACTCCTTCTGGAATGGTGATGCCGAGAAGCTGAGTCGTCTAGTTTCACGCATCCTGCTGAATACCATCAGTTACCATGACTACAAAGAAGACTTCTACCACGCCGTGCTGACAGGCATCTTTGTCGGGTCGGGCTACGCGGTCACGTCTAACCGTGAAAGCGGACGCGGCAGAGCTGATATCATCGTCAAAGATCAGCGTAACTCCCGTTCCGCAGTCATCGAGGTGAAACACGCCAGCGCCAGTGCAGAGCTTGCGCCCCTCGCCGAAGTCGCTCTTCAGCAGATAGACGAGAAGGAATACGATGCGCCCTTGAGGGACAATTACGAGACTGTCATACATTGGGGCATGGCGTTCTTTGAAAAACGCTGCATAGCGAAGTTCAACGCCGCAATATCCCATTAATACCGATTATGAGGGCTGACCTGAAAGATTCAGGCCAGCCTTTTTATTCAGTGGAACGAATTCTCATGCGGCATCAGTTCGTACCCCATGAGGTGAGCCATCTCGCGCAGGGGCTCCACATTCTTGGTGAAGCTCATGATTTCAAAAAGCGTCAGGGCTCCCAGCTTTGCCCCCTTGTCGTAGGGATTGCATTCGCGCATCAGGGTGGAATACGGCTTCTTGATCCCCTTGGCTATTTCGTTGGCGGTATGCCCGCTTTGAAAAAGCGTCTCCTGAAATACTGACAGCAATCTGTCCTTCATATCTCTCCTTCCTTATGACGAGGTTCTGAGATCAGCTGATAATCATGAGTATCACACTTTTCTCATGCCGTGGCGTCGTAGCTGTATGATACTAACTTGATATCAATGATTATCACCATAGCCTATAGGCGAAGTTGCAAAATATCCGATTAGACGCCTGCTGCGATTCCTCTAGCTTTTCCAAACGACTCCCCGTTTGCTGCATTTTCGACGTGCCGCCGACAGGGAGTCATATTTTTTTTAAACTTTTTTAAGATTTTTTTGATGAAAAAAGGCGTGATTCATAAAGCTGGATAGTCCACAGTAAACCACGATAGTCCCAGGTAAAACACAGTAGTACATAATCAATCATATTGTTTTTATTCATAAAATTGTGCTAATAGCGTCGTAAATTCATAACATCAAAAGGAGGTATTCCTATGAAACTCAATTTGCCTGAAGTCGGCTATCTTCGCCTCTCTCAGATTCTCAACATTATCCCCATCAGCAAGAGTGCATGGTGGGAAGGATGCCGTTCCGGCCTCTATCCGAAGCCTGTGAAACTCGGTCCTCGTACTACCGCATGGCGAGTGGAAGACATTCGTAAACTCATGGAGCGCATCAACAAGGAGAGCCTCTATGAATAGCGACATCCGACTTTCCATCGGATTTTTAGACCATCCCAAGACCGTCAAACTTCAGCGCCAGCTTGGCGAGGCAGGCGTTCTCTCTCTCCTGAGACTCTGGCTGTGGTCGGCGCAGAATCGTCCCAGCGGTATTCTCATCGGCATGGATGAGGACGATATCGAGATCGCCGCCCGTTGGGAGGGGGAGAAAGGTGCGTTCAACGCTGTTGCAACGCGGCTGCGTTTCCTTGATACGCTGGAAGGAACGTATCGCATCCATAACTGGACGGAGCGGAACACTTGGCAGTCGGACGCCGAACGACGTTCCGGCGCATCCCGTATGGCCCGCATGGCCAAGACGCGCCCCGACCTCTACAAACTTCTTGAACACGCTGGAATCAAAAGTATTTCAAGGGAATCCTACGAAGAGCTAACGGCGTCGGAACATCCTTGCAAGGTCGTTGAACGACTGGCAACCGGGGCTTCAAGCCCTCTCCTTCCCCTGCCTTTCCCAGCGATACCATTCCTTTCCCTTCTTCCCTCACTAATAGAGCAGACGCCCAGCCTGTTGAGGAAGAGAAAGAGCGAAAAGCAGAACTGCCCGTTGATTCAGAGCCGTATCGTCTGGCCAAGCTCATGCGGGATACGCTCAAGGCCAATGTGCCTACGCTCCGCGAACCTGACCTTCAGGTCTGGGCACAGAGCCTCGATGATGCTTTGAACTTTGACGAAAGTATGAACGCCCCTGCAATGGTCGAGCGTGTCATCCGCTGGGCCTGTGCCGATCGCTTCTGGAAAGCGCATATCCAGAACCCTCGCAAACTCCGTGAAAAGTTCGATCAGCTCACGGCACGTATGGAAAGCGAAGAGGAGTGCGGCAGGAACTGGAAGTCTTCTGCACAAAGGCGCGTAGAAGAGAATCACTCGGCGGCTATTGAAGCTGAACGTCTGCTCTTCGGCGATGAGGATGTCGATGACCAGAGCTGACTTCAAGGCGTTTTCCAACCTTATGCAGGCGCTGGCGGAGTGCTACGGCAAAACCTTGAGCGCACAGGGCATAGCTCTTCGATTTCAGCTTTTCGCCTCACATGACATCGCAGATGTTCGCCGAGCGGCCATGAGCATTCTGTCCACACGAAAATACACCTCCATGCCCACGCCTGCCGATTTTCTTGAGCTTCTGAACGGCGGTCTTCCCGAAGATCTGGCAGAGGTCGAAGCTGGCAAGGTCCTGGAGGCCGTCAGCGAGCATGGCGCGTACGCCAGTGTCGTCTTTGATAATGCCGTCACTCAGGCCGTTATCGTCCGAGCGTATCGAGGCTGGCCTCAGCTTTGCTCCATCCTCGGCACGGAAGAATCCGAGCTGTGGAGCCGCAGGAACTTCGTGAAGATATGGCAGGCCTATTCCCGGCAAAATGTGGCGGTCACGGGACATCTTCCGGGGCTGACGGAACTCGAAAACAGCCGCAACGGCTTTCTGGAAGCTCTTCCCTGCCCGATCCTCATCGGAGATCGGGAGAAGGCTCGAAGTCTTCTCCGTGAGGCGGATAATCTCCCTATCTCGCAGATTCTTCTGGCCGCTGAGGGGGATAAATAAGCCATGTCGTACCTCGTTCTGCACATGGATAAGTTCAAGCGCGAGTCCCTGCGCGGCATCCAGAGCCACAACAGGCGCGAGCGGCGAAGCCATTCCAACCCCGACATCCGGCATGAAAAAAGAGGCGAGAACTACGACCTGCACCAGCCAGAAGTGCGCGACTACGCCCGTGCGGTGCAGGCCCGTATCGAGTCACTCAATCTGCCCAAGGCCGTGCGAAAAGACGCGGTCGTGCTCTGCGGCCTGATTGTCACTTCTGACCTGCCTTTCTTTGCGCGTCTGTCTCCAGAGGAACAGCGGAGCTTCTTCGATGAGAGCCGCGATTTCCTCGCCCGCTTCGTGGGGCGCGAGAACGTCATCTCGGCCATGATCCACATGGACGAAAAGACGCCGCATATGCACTTCCTGCACGTCCCGGTGACGCCGGACGGGCGGCTCAATGCCAACGCCATCTACACGCGGGAAAGCCTGCGCCTCCTGCAAAGTGAGCTACCCGCACATCTCCAATCCTGCGGTTTCCGTATTGAGCGCGGCGTAGAGCAGGTTCCCGGTGCGCGGCGCATCCACCTGAACACGCGCGAGTTCAAGCAGGAGAAGGAAGAGCGCGAGCGCATCGCTGTCGACAATGTGAAGGTTCTGCGCCATGCGCTCGACACGCTCTACGCGGCGAACGAGTTCGAAGAACACCTCAAGGGCAAAATTAAAGAATACGAGAAGCAGGCCCGTGAAGCCGAAAGGTATCTCGCTCGAAATGAGGAGCTGCCCGAAGCATCCATGTTCAACTTCAAGACCGTGCTGGCGCAGGCGAAGCGCGTCATTGCGGAGCAGAAAAAGGCTCTTGCGGAAAAGGCCATTCTGGAGGGACGGAAGGAAATCGTTGATGGACTTCTTGCCGAGCGAAATCGCGAACTGAAAGAGCAGGCCCGCAGGATCGACCGCCTCCGTCGGGAGCTTGAAGAGCTGAAGAAGCAGAAAGACGAGACCGAAGAGGAGTCGCGCACTCTCAAGCGCTTTCTCGATCAGCCGGAAGAAAAACCCCGCTTCGAGAAGTTCCTCGCCAAAAAGCAGGAAGAGGTGCGCCGCGCGGAAATGGAACGGCAGAATCGCCTCACTTCATGCAGGTCTGCTCCCACTCGCAAAGACGACGGGCCTTCCTTCTCCCCGCGATAATCCGCACTCCCCAAACCTTGGCCCAAGGCCCAAGATATAGCCCACTAGGCTTTGCATTCGCAAAGCGTGGGCGACCGTCCCGCTCGACCGGGAATCGGTGAACCTCTAACCCGACGTCATGAAATACGTCGAAAGGAAACACACATTATGTCGACCAATACTGAAATTGTCCGCAGAATTCAGGCGGAATTCGCCAACCTTCAGAGTGAGAAAAAGACGCTCGAAGGCAACCACGAAATGACGCTCCGTGAGGCTGTCCGCGCCCTTTATTCGACGCTTCAGCGTATGAGGAAGCGCGGTTTCACAACTCGAGAAATGGCACAGAAGCTAAATGAAAACGGTGTCGCCATCAAGCCTGCCACGCTTGCCAAGTATCTGAACGAAACCGAGACGGAACAGCTCATCAAATCTGCTGCAGCAAGGAGACGCAATGGGATTCGCCAATCGAAGAAGGCCGCACCTCAGCACGACATCCCGGTGAACACCAATGAGCTCCCCACGACCAGCGAGACTGAATAACTATGCCCCACCCAAACAAACAAAAGGAGAACATCAATGGGAAAGGTTTACGGATACGTCCGCGTATCCAGCACCGATCAGCACGAGGACCGCCAGCTCATCGCTATGGCGGAACGCGGCATACCGCAAGGCCGCGTCTATATAGATAAGCAGTCCGGCAAGGACTTCGCCCGACCGCGCTACCGGGCATTGATGAAAAAACTGCGCCCCGGCGACCAGCTCTGCATCACGAGCATAGACCGTCTGGGACGCAATTACGAAGAAATTCAAGAGCAGTGGCGCTTCCTGACACGCGAAAAGAAAGTGGACATCCTTGTCTTCGATATGCCGCTTCTCGACACGCGCCGCGACAAAGACCTGCTTGGAACGTTTATAGCCGACCTGGTTCTTCAGGTGTTGTCCTTCGTAGCCCAAAGCGAACGAGAAAATATCAGAAAAAGACAGGCCGAAGGAATTGCGGCGGCAAAGGCCAGAGGAGTGAAATTCGGGAGAAAAAAGACAACACTTCCTCCTGATTTTTTACAGGCTTACGCACTATGGCAAGATAAGCGCATCTCCTTAGCTGAGGCCGCAAGGCGATGCGGCATATCACGGTCAGGCTTCCACTATCGTGTATATAAATATCAAAACTACCAGACGTAACCTGTCGGAAAATGTGTACTTTTCCCAATGGTTTCAGCCAAAATTATAGTTTTCTTCCATCTACCATGAAACCATCTGTAATTGCAAGATTGTTTTATTTCATACCTGAAAAGTCGTATTTTATCGCCGACCTGTAGGCAAAAGTACACTTTACTTGATACCGAAAAAATTCTCAACATGGCGCAGAATTAAAGGGTTGCCTGCGCTTCCTTGTGGGGTACTCGCATGAACTGGAATCTCTCGATTCGTAAGGCTTTGGTCGTTGGTTTTCTTTCCCTCTGTGTGGCTCTCCCGGGATGCACGCTGAAGCAGGGTGACGAATCTATTCGTGGCATGACGCGTGAAGATATCAAGCAGCGGATCGTTGTCGGAAAATCGACCAAAGACAGTGTGACTGATGAGTTCGGTGAACCTACTGCAAGAATAGCCGGAAACAATGGTAAGGACGAGTGGAAATATATCTATAAAGAAAGAGAATTCACTCCCGCCGATCTTCTTCCGTTTGTTGAGAAGCCGAAGGCTACCGGCAAACAGTTGAACGTCAAATTTAACACTCGCGGTGTTGTTACCGAATTTTCTGTTGAAGATATCGTTGAACAGGATGATGCGTACTG
>JAFWYI010000272.1 GCA_017522745.1 Mailhella sp. | reverse complement strand
GCTATAGCAGTCAGGCCATAGTAGATGAACTTTGTTCTCAGGGATGCGTGGCCGTTATTCCTTCCAAGCGAAATAGTTGCTCTCCCCGAAAGATTGATTTTCACCTTTATAAGGAACGTCACCTTATAGAGAACTTTTTTGGTAAACTTAAAGAATACCGTAAGATTGCAACTCGTTATGACAAGCTAGATGACGTCTTTGCGGCCTTTGTTTGCTTTGCAGCTTCCCTCATCTGGCTGAGATAGAAGGTTTGCAGACACACCCTAGGAATAGGAGTACTCGGTTTTCCCCGGACGTGCTCCCCGGAACATCGGACCTCGCGTCTTCCGTGAAGATCTGCCCCGCGCATCCCGTGCCGCCCTGCTCCTGCCGTCCGTGCCTGCGGCACAGCCCTTTTCCCCTCTGGCACCAGCCGTCCACCCACTCTTGGAGGAGTCATGCTCGAACCCGGAACCAAAGCCCCCGATTTCACCCTGCCCGATCAGGACGGCACGATGCACAGCCTTTCGCAGTATCGCGGCCGCAAGGTCATCCTGTATTTCTACCCTAAAGACAGCACCCCCGGCTGTACCAAGCAGGCCTGCGCCTACAGCGAACGCCTGCCGCAGATACGCGAGGCCGGAGCCGTGGTGCTGGGCGTGAGCAAGGACAGCGTGGCCTCGCACCGCAGGTTTGCCGACAAGTACGGCCTTGCCTTCACCCTGCTGGCCGACCCCGAACGGCAGGTCATCGAGGCGTACGACGTGTGGAAGGAAAAGAAGAATTACGGCAAGGTGAGCATGGGCGTGGTACGCACCACCTACCTTATCGACGAGGAAGGCGTCATCGTCAACGCCAACGACAAAGTGAAGACCGCCGACGATGCCGACGCCATGCTGAACGCCGTGCAGGGCTGAGGGCCCGCCCTCGCCTCTGGCACGCTTCTTGCATACTATAAAGCAAAGGCCGCACACACCAACATCGTTCCCATCCGGGAACCACACCCTCAACACTCAGGAGTTTCCCATGCCCGTCAATTTGCAGAACATCCAGAACCTCGCCAGCGTCACCAGCCTCGACCAGCTCAAGGTGGGGGCCGACAACCAGCTCCAGCACCGAAGCGCCATCGGCACCTTCTTCCTCAAGATCGGCGACGCCTTCCGCAATCTTTCGCAGTCCGGCCGCGCCGCCATCGCCCAGCGCAACGAAGGCATCCTGAACGCCATGCGCGCCGTCGTGGACAACGCCCGCGCCAACGTGCAGGCCGCCGACATCCCCGCGGCCGCCCGTCTCACCAATGTTCTCCAGCGTTTGCAGACGGCCAGCGCCAATACCAACGCCGAAGCGCTCAACAGCCTGCAAAGGTCCATCACCCGCCTCCAGACCCAGGCTTCCGCAGTCAAGCACGGCCTCGCTGGCGACCCGCGCTTCAGGGCCATGCCCAGCCTGTCCCAGCAGCTGCTCTGCTCCGCTCTGAACTCCATAGACGCCGGCAGAGAACCCGACAAGGCCAGCGCCAAGGAGCGGATCAAGAAAGACTTCTTCGACGTCCGCCCCGCAGGCTACAACATCGCGGAAGGTATGCGCCAGTTCGGCGAAGGGCTGGTGGACGGCTTCCTGAACCCCAAGCAGCAGGAGGAAGTCCACGAAAACGGCATCCACAACTCCTTCATCCTGGATACCCGCCGCCACTCCGTTTCCTCCTTCAACGGCAGAGCCGTCCCTACTGTGGACGATCCCAACCTCCCCGGCACCGATCAGGAAGAAAGGAAGGACAACCTCGCCGCGCTCTGCGTACGCGAACTCCGCACCATCGTGGGCGAAGAACACCAGAACCTTCTGCCCTTCATCTCCATGATGGCCTCGCAGGCCGGCCTTAACAGCGCCATGTCCTACCTGCCCTTCATGTCCGGCCTGTCCGAACCCGGGGATGTGCACCTTGTGGGCGCGGGCATCGCGCCTGTCTACGGCAGCGCCACCCACGGGTGCACCATCTCCCGCGAGGGCGACACGCTGAGCATCTCCATCACCTTCTCGCAGGGCTACTCGTCCATGGGTGTCGACACCCCCGCCGCAGGCCTCTTCTGCAAGGGCCGCCTGACCATGAACATCGACCTCGCCGCCCCCCCCCGCCCCGCAACGGTGAACGGCAGGGACGTGCTCATCCCGCAGTTCACCCTTGTGAACGGCGACGTGCGCTTCGAAGCGGCGCAGGCATAACCGCACGCAGAAAGGCCGCTCCCTCCGCTCCTCTCGGGCGAGGCGGGCGGCTTTCTCGCACGAACACGGGCCGGAACGCCATGCCAACAGCGTTGGCACCGCCGCCCCAAACGTAAACTTCGTTCTCATAACGGGCAAAAGCGCCCTGCTCGCTTGAAGTCCGCGGGCAAACATCATATCCTAACTCAAATCCCAGTTCAGAGGTCTGCCATGCAGAAACGTTTCGTCGAACTCGTCTCCGCCTTTCTTGCCGAAGCCGGCATCGAATGCCCTGTCGTCCCGGGCGAAAACATCGTCACCGTGCCCGTGGGCGATTTCTCCTTCAACATCGGCCTGCTGGAATCGCGCGGCGCCATCGTGATGCAGGGCGCGGCAGGCGTGGTCCCCGCTTCCGGCCGCGAAGCCTTCTATGCCGAACTCCTCCGCATGAACAGCCTGTTCAAAGGCACGAACGGCGCGGCCTTCGGCCTTGAAGACGACACCGTGACCATGCAGAGCTTCATCCCCATGGAAGGACTCTCGCAGGAAGCCTTCACCGTGCAGGCCGTCACCTTCCTCGAATCCCTCGCCGCCGCGCTGGAAGGCTTCGACGCCATCGCCGAAAACGCCGCCAGCGCCGCGCCCGAAGCCACCGACGCCGATATCCTCGCCATGCAGAATATGCTCCGCATCTAGTCTGGA
The DNA here is from genome assembly GCA_017522745.1 of Mailhella sp. Classification (GTDB taxonomy): domain Bacteria; phylum Desulfobacterota; class Desulfovibrionia; order Desulfovibrionales; family Desulfovibrionaceae; genus Mailhella. Next base: position 8 of record JAFWYI010000272.1, on the reverse strand, counting down.
CAAAAGAT
>JAFWYI010000271.1 GCA_017522745.1 Mailhella sp. | reverse complement strand
TTATGACGGCCTTTCTTCGTTTAAACCGCCCCGCGCATCTAAGTCCGTCTGCGACTGACTCGATGCTCGGGGCGGTTTTGCGTTTGGGGGAAGGGGGCTGGGAGCTGGTGAGGGGGATGTCGGTCGGACGTGTAGTACAGCGTGGCGGCGTGGAAGAAGTGATTTTTCCGCGTGGAGGAAGGAGAGATGAGGTGGGTACTGACGATACGTGGACTCAGACCAGACTGTTGCAGAATGGCCTTCCAACGGTTCATTACCAAAGCAGAAGTTTTCTTGACGCTATGGCAACGAGCTTCTTTGTATGCGTAGCCGGTGAGGGGATCAGTCGATAGGCTTGGCAAAGAGTTTGCGTATCTGCAGTATAAGCTCTTCCTCGATCGGCGACAGGGTTTCCATTTTAGGATAGGCCAGGCAGTTGAGCCCCGGCATTGGGAAATCACTGACCGGCAAGGTTGCAAGGCGATCAGTCTCAAGATTTGGATTATAAATGGCACTCCCAGGGAAGACAGCAGCGATGCTTTGGTCGCGCCCTACCAGCTTGAGCAGGTTCTCTTGTTTGGAAGCATAATAAGGCGTGGTATTCTTCGGAAAGAAAGAGAAAATTTCGCTGTAGCAGAACTTGTGGTCGTCCTGCGGATAAAGGGCGGCAGTGAATTGCGCCAGCTGTGAAAGCTTTATCTGCTTCGTTTTTGCCAAGGGATGCGCACTGTTGATGAAGACCACGTAGTCGTCTTTGCCCATAATTTCGAGCGTTCGGTTATCCTTGAGGAGCAATTCACGCGTCAGTTCAATTTCAGCGGGCGGAACCGCCCCGAAAATTCCGACCATAGCTTCCTGTCGAACGAGGTTTACGGCTTCCTGACGCCGAGCCTCGTGTATTTCAAGCGCAACATTAGGATATTTTTTCTTGAAGTGGATGACGAGTTTTCCCATGACTAGATTGATCATGGAAATGGTTCCAGCAATACGTATGACCTTACGGGCAGAATCGTCTTCCAGGCGCTTCCAGCCTTCTACGATATCCATGATCTGCTGGATGTCGTTCAGTATCTCTTCACCCTGCGGAGTGAGGCTGATACCAGTACGCGAACGGACGAAGACTGTGAAGCCAAGCTGTTTTTCCAGCGAATTGATCGACGACTGGAGTGACTGCTGGGTAAGGGAGAGCTGCAGTGCCGCCTTATTGATAGAACCACACTGCACTATCTTCAGAAAATGTTCGAACTGCCGCACTGTCATGTTTTTCTCTCCATGATCGTTCTGAACGTCACAAAAAAAGTTTAAGCATTTACAAAAAAAAATTCAAGATGACGCTCTTCGGAATAGTATAAAAGTATTGTGATTTTAGAGTGTTATATTACAGATAAAAATATTACAACCTTTTACCTGCAATACTCCCAAATTTTTGTCTGATAGGCAAGAAGACCTTCATTCGTTATTTTATGAACAATGCTGAAAAGCATCCTGAAATTCGAGATTTCCGCATTCCAGAGGAGAGAAATTCTATGAGTGAGCCGGTCTACAAACAGCTTTATCCGCATCTTTTCAGCCCGATGACTGTGGGCAGTGCAACTTTTAAGAACCGCGTTTTCGTGGCTCCTACCCACACGCCGTTCTCTGCTGGCGTGAACAACCTGCTCACTCCTGAAGGCATTCGTTATTATGGCGGTTTTGCCAAGGGTGGTGCCGGCGCCGTGCATATCGGTGAATCTCTGCTCGATCGTGTGAACAGCGCGGCCCACGACAGCCACCTCAATGTCATCGATGAAGAATGCCTGAAGGCCTACAATACCTATAATGAATATTGCCACATCTTTGGAGCCAAGACCTCCATTGAATTCAACCATAGCGGTCATTTCGCCATGCCGGCTTTCGGTGATGGACGCGACCCCATGTCTGCCATGGAAATGAATATGCCGAGCGGCGTTCATGTTCGTGCCATGAACGAAGACGACATGGAATATGTGGCTCATATCTATGCAAAGGCCGCTAACATGGCCAAGCGTGCTGGCTTCGACATGTGCCTCATGCACTACGGTCATGGCTGGCTGATGGGTGGCTTCCTTTCCCCCATTCTGAACCAGCGTACTGATAAATATGGTGGTTCCGTGGAAAACCGTATGCGCTTCCCCCTCATGGTGCTGGAACGCGTGCGTAAGACCGTTGGCAAGGATTTCCTCATCGAAGTGCGTCTCAACGGCGATGAATGTGTGCCCGAAGGCATTCAGATCGAAGACGCCATCGAAAACGTGCGTATGCTTCAGGAGTACGCCAGCCTCGTTCACATCTCCACCGGCAACCGTTTCGTGCCCTTCAGCCGCGCCATCATGCATCCCACCCACTTCATCGAAGAAGGTCACAACGTGCATCTGGCCGCCAAGGTGAAGAATACTCCCGACATCCACATTCCTATCGGTACCCTTGGCGCGATCGACACTCCCGAGTTTGCCGAGAAGGTCATCGCCGAAGGCATGGCCGACTATGTCCTCATGGCTCGTGGCTGGATCGCCGAACCTGAATGGGCAAATAAGGCTCGTACCGGTCGTGCAGAGGACATCCGTCCCTGTATCCGTTGCATGCACTGTCTCGATATCCCGCTTGGCAAGCGCAACACCAGCACCCACAATATCGCTGATATCTTTGACGAATTCCCCACGACCACTCGCCGTGCGGAATGTGCCGTCAACGTGTTCCATGGCAATGGTCAGTGCCGTCTCGACTTCCCGCAGGCTCAGGGCAAGAAGAAGGTCGTGGTCATCGGCGGCGGCGTGGCTGGCATGAATGCAGCTATCAACGCGGCTCAGCGTGGTCATGAAGTGGTGCTGTTCGAAAAGAGCGACAAACTTGGCGGCCAGCTTTCCTACTATGCTGACAATATGTGGTTCAAGAAAGACAGCATGGAACGCTATCGTCGCTATCTCGAAATTCAGGTCCGCAAGGCTCCCATCCGGTTGCATCTTGGCGTGGAAGCCACGCGCGAACTGGTGAAGGCGGAATGCCCCGATGCTGTCATCGTAGCCGTTGGTGCCGAACCTATCGTGCCTCGTATCCCCGGCGTGGATAAGACCAACGTGTTCACCGCCAAGCAGATCCTCGGTCATGAAGCCGAACTTCTGCCCGGCAAGAAGATCGCGGTCATCGGTGGCGGCATGGTTGGCTGTGAAGTTGCCCTGCAGCTTTCCTACCTCGGCTACACCGTGGACATCGTGGAAATGGCTCCCCTGCTTGCCCCCGAAGGCATCTACACCGAACGTGTCCACACCATGCATATCATCGATCACGACGACAAGGTCACCCCGCACATCTCGACCAAGTGCATGGAAATCCTTGATGATGGTATCATCGTTGAAGAAAACGGTGTTTCCAGCAAGATCGATGCTGATGCTGTAATCCTCTGCGTGGGCATGAAGGCTGAAAAGGAACTTGCCGCCCAGTTCGACGACCTCGCCTTCGATGTCATCCACGCCGGTGACTGCAAGAAGGTCGGTACTGTGGCCGACGCTACTGCCAACGGCTATGACGCCGCGTTGGTGATCTAAGGATTCTCTGGCGGGAGAGCGGTCTCCCGCCAACCTCGTTTATACTTTGTTTTCCAGTGTAACCTTTTCAAGGACTTGGAGGAATTATGAAACTTCGTTTCGTCGCCGCCCTCGCTGCTGCCGCTCTGCTTTGCTTTGGTGCTGCTCCTGCTGAAGCCAAAACGTGGAACCTGCGTTTCACTGGCTCGGATTTCGAAGCCCATCCCAGCGTAGCCAATGGTCTGAAGCCCTGGTTCAAGGATATCGAAAAGGCCACCAACGGCCAGGTGAAGATCCGTTATTTCAACCCTAATACCATTGCTGGTGTCAACGAAGTCGTTTCTTCTCTGGAAAGCGGCGCTATCGATATGGGCACTATCGACCATGCTCGTAACGCTGGTCGCTTCCCCCTGCACGACGTGTTCGTTCTGCCCATGCTTACCGGCAGCTCTACGGCTCAGGGTATCCTCGGCTGGCGTATGCTGCAGGAATCTCCCCTGCTCCAGAAAGAAATGGCCACCATCAAGGTCCTCGGCTACTGGGGTGGCGGTGCCATGCAGGTCATGACCAAGGATAAGCCCGTGAAGTCTCTGGATGACATGAAGAGTCTTCGCATTGCCGCTCTGAGCAAGCCTATCGCCAACGCTGCGGCCGCCCTTGGTGCCAACCCCATCAACATCCCCGTGCCTGACTTCTACATGGCCCTTTCCCGCAACACCTGCGACTCCGCGCTGTTCTCCCAGCTTGCCGCCGGTTCCATCAAGATCCAGAACATGATCAAGCACGTCACTCTGGTGAGCCTCATCAAGGACGTTCGTTTCATCGGTATCAACATGGACCTGTGGAACAGCTTCCCGCCTGAAATTCAGAAGGCCATCGAAAGCACCTGCATGAGCGAAGAATTCGCCATCCGTATGTCCACCGCCATGGACAATGCAGATACCGTTGGTCACGATCTGCTCGCCTCCTGTGGCGCCCAGTTCTATACTCTCGATCCTGCCGACCATGCTCGCTGGGTCGCCGCCTGCGCTCCTCTCGATCAGGAATGGGTGGAAAAGGTCGTGAAGCTCGGCACCGATCGCAAGGACGCCGAAGCTCTGCTCAAGCGCGTGCGTGAACAGGGTGCTGCCATTACCGCTTCTCTCAAGAAGTAATCCTGACAACACGAAGGCTGTCTCGTCTTTGATGGGGCAGCCTTCTCAATGAGTTCAGCTTTTCCGGGGATCCCGGGCACTATGACTGGAGGATGACCATGAGCCATTGCCTAGATAACT
>JAFWYI010000022.1 GCA_017522745.1 Mailhella sp. | reverse complement strand
GAGCTTCGGGCTCTGGGCAAGTGGCGAGAAATCCGCCACGGTGGCGCCGTAGAAGCTCAGGAAGTCCAGATTGGCCAGCTTGGCCAGCGGAGCGAGGTCGGCAAGGGTGCAGTAGTTGAGATGCAGGGAGGTCAGGTTGGGCAGGCTCTCCACCAGCGGGGTCAGGTCGGCGGGGGAGGCGTTGTGGAAGGCGGCGGTCTTCAGCTGAGGCAGGGAGGGGATGCCTTCGAAGGAAGTCAGCTTCTTGGAGCTGATCTCGACCTTCTTGAGGTTGACGAGGGGCTTCATCCACGTCAGGTCACCGCTCATGCCGTCGCTTCTCACCTTGAGCTCAGTCAGGCCGGTCAGGCTGGAAAGCGGCGAATAGTCCGTCACCTGAACGGTTTCGCTGAGGTCAACGGAGGTGAGCTTGGTGAGCTTGGCCAGAGGGGCGATGGAGGTCAGCCCCTTATTGCCCCGGATGCTGATGCCCTTGATATCCGGGAAGACGTCGCAGAGCTTGGCAAGGTCGGCATCGCCGATCTTTTCCAAGGACACCACGAGGCCCTTCTGGAGCTTGGCCTTTTCGGCCTTGATGACGGAAATGGCGTTGTCGTCCACAGCTTCCTTTATCTGGATGCTGCTGCCGGAGCGCTTGGCGCTGGGAGCAGCATCGGCGGGCGAGTAGATGATAGCGGCAGCCAGCAGAGACATGACAAGGGGGGCAAACTTCATGCGGCAACTCCTTTCTTCAATGTTGGAGGAGCCCGCCCCTCCCCCGAAGGGAAGAAGCAGGCTCTGGGAGAGAGATATTTACTTCACGCGGAGGATGCGGCCGCCTTCGGGGGCCTTCACCGGGGTGTGGCTGCGGATGTAGCCGTCCAGCACGTCGGCCACAAGGGAGTCGGCAGAAGGTACGACCTTGCCTTCGCCCAGCATGGAGAAGCCGTCGCCGCCGCCGGAGATATAGTCGGACAGGGCCACGATGTAACGAGCCTTGAGATCAAGCGGAGCGGCATTGCCCTTGGCGTCGATGACTTCCGCCTTCACGATGCGGCTGCCCACGGGCTTGGTGCCGTCGATGGCGTAGCGCAGGCCGGCAGGCTGGAGCAGACGAGGACCGCGAGCGCCTTCTTCGGCCACGCAGTGTTCAAGAGCTTCGTAGATCTGCTCGCCGGTGTACTCGCGCAGGACGAAGGCATTGCCGAAGGGATGGATGGTGAGGATGTCGCCGCGGGTGATCTTGCCCTTGGGCAGACCGGCGCGGATGCTGCCGCCGTTGGCAAGGGCGATGCTGGCACCCAGAGGACGGGCGGCTTCGAGCATAGCGTCGGAAGTGAGCAGACCGCTCAGGCATTCCACGTCGCGGCAGAGGTCCATGCCGTCGGCCATGTCCACGCTGTTCTCGCCGATGACGGTGCTGCGGAACTCATCGAGAGTCTTGGAGTAGCGATCGATGACAGCGGAAACTTCAGGATCGACAGGGACATCGTTCTTCATTTCCACGGGAGCGCCCTTCCAGCTTGCGGGCACGCCATTCTTGTCAAAGGTCACGTTCAGCTCGCCGAGGTACTGAGCGGCACGCTTGGCCGTGACCACCAGCACAGGCTGACCGTTAGGCGACTTTTCCACGATGGGATACGGACCTTCGGCCCCTTCGCCTTCGCCGATGTAGCTGTGGGTGTGGCCGCCCACGATGATATCCACACCGTCCACGGCGCGGGCGAGTTCACGGTCGGCAGGCAGGCCGATGTGGGTGACGAGCACGATGTGCTTCACGCCCTGCGCTTCCAGTTCGGCCACTTCGCGCTTCACGGTGTCCACGATGGGGGTGAACTTGGTGTGTTCGCAGGCCGAGGCAAGGGTGACGACTTCATCATTGGCTATGCCCACGATGCCCACCTTCTCGCCGCGGATATCCTTGATGAGATGCGGGGCGTAGTCGGCCTTGAGCACAGGGCAGCCCTTTTCGGGGGCGAGGTTGGCGGCCAGAGCGGGCACCTTGCTCCGTTCGAGGAACTTGGCAAGGGTGAGACAGCCGTCGTCGAATTCATGGTTGCCAAGGGTCATGGCGTCCCACGGCATATAGTCGTTGATCTCAGCCAGCATGGGGGACTTGTTCACGCTGAAGAACAGCGTACCCTGAAACTGGTCGCCCGCGTCCACGAAGATGACATTGTCCTTCTCGGCCTTGATAGTCTTCACGGCGGAAGCTATGCGACCGAGACCACCGATGCTCTTTTCCACGTTGAAGGCCGCGTTACCGCGCTTGTCTATGCCTGCCACATGGGAGTGGGTATCGTTGGTGTGCAGGACTACGAGTTCAAGCCCCTTCTTTTCCTTCAGGAAATTCAGGGGGCTGCCTTCCCACGCGCAACCGGACAGGGCGAGACCTGCGGCAAGGAGCAGAGAGAGGCCGAACGTTCTCTTGATGCTGATACGCATAGCGTTCTCCTTCGTCGTTTTATTCGGCAGGAGCCTGAGGCGCAGGAGCGGGGATAGCCTTCTTGGCGCGGCCCTTGAAGTACAGAGCGACGATGAGCAGGATGGCTACGGCTATCATGATGCCGCCCACGAGGGGACGGAAGCGCAGCCACGCGATGGAAATGATGATGAGCGACCAGGCGAAGCCAAGCAGCGTACACACGATGCCGGTGCCCGCGCCAACGATAGTGCCGAGCAGCGGGATGACGCTGGCAAGGACGGAGAGAGGCGCCACGATTGCCTTGAGGCCGCCGATGACGAGGAAGGTACCGACAACGCGAAGGATCCACGTCCAGGTGCTGTTGGAGCTGTGGGCCTTGCCGAACATCTGATCGGAGCTGACCACGCCCATGTTCAGGCGGCTGACGGTCTTGCCGTTGGAGGCATAGACGCGTTCGAAGGAATTGCCGTTATACTTGGCGATGATGCTGATGTCGGCAGGATAAACAGCGTGATAGGTGATACGCACGTCGCCAACCTTGGGAGTGCCGGGCGTACGGCCGATGTACAGGGTATTGCCGCTTACATGCACCACTTCGCCGCCGGTGACAGGGTTCAGAGCGTTGGAGACCATCTGCACGATGGCAGACTTGTTCTCAACAGTCTGGGCAGGAGCGAGAGGAGCGCCCTGCTGAGGCGCGGTCTGTGCCACACGCTGATTGAAGGAAGACTGGGTATTGCTGATCGGCGCCATGGTGATGGGGCGCAGCTCAGGGAAGGCGCGATAGATGTTCTGGCTGATGGCGGTCTTCACTTCCTGCGACATCTGGAGGTCGAAGGGCTTTTCGCCGGAGATGGAGCTGATGAGGAAATCAGGCAGCTTGGCAGGGCCGAAGGTCACGTCAGTGGCGCGCACAGTCTTGCTCTTGGCCTGGAGGTACGTATAGTTCACCTTGCCGGAACGGGCAGAGGGATCACGGAAGGCGTTGGAGTCGACAGGGCTGCTCACCCACTTGGTGTGGTAATTGTAAACGGTCACGGTCTCTTCGCCGCCGCCGAGCTTCTGGCGCTTCGTCTGCTCAGAGCTTTCCGTCCACTGGTAGTATTCCACGCGGCGGATAAGAGCGATAGCGTTCTGGTTGATGCCGAACTCGCTGTCGTTGAGTACCTGCTTGGTGTCCGCGAAGCCGGTCACATGCACGACCTTGCCGGAGAAGGAGGGGCCGAGATTCTTGGCATCGCCCACGATCTGAGTCTGCGCCTGCGTTTCGTTCAGGGCGTCGCGAGTAGCCACGAAGTCGCCTTCGTTCCACCAGAGCAGGACCGTGCCGGCGATGACGAGGGCAAGGCCCATGCCGATACCGGAGAAGGAATTGCCGAGTCTGGAAAAGAAACTGGTACTGGTGGTTTCCGTGTATGCCATGGTGTACCTCCTGTGAGAACTGTGGGTATTTTTTTTAAAAGCTACGTAAAATTTCTCCTTATGGATATTACCCCAGGGGTGAAATTGCGTTCCCTTCACCAGAAAAAATGCGGGCCGCCCGCCGGGCATCCGCTCGTATCAAGGATTTTCCAATCTTCCGCCCCTCTCAGGCGACTTTTTCTGCTAAAAAATTATTTTTTTAAAACTTTCTGTTTTTTCAATAAGATAAGACTGTCAGAAAAAGCAAAATCACCCTTAGGGTGATATACAAAAATCAACGATATGTGCTAGTAACGAGACAAAACAGCTTTCAAAAACGTGGTTACGGTAATGCTCCTTCGCCTTTTTTCTCTGCTTCTTCTTACCCTGACCGGCCTGGCCATCTCTGGCTGTCGTGATTCTGTACTCGAACCTGACGAGCCAGTTTCTCTTTCGTTCTGGCATGTGTACGGGGCGCAGACCGACTCCCCCATGAACAAACTTGTGGAGCAGTTCAACAATACTGTCGGCAAAAAGAAGGGCGTCGTGGTCAACGTCACGTCACTGTCCAACAGCACTGCCATGCACTTCCCGCTGGTGGCTGCAGCCAAAGGCGAACCCGGTGCAGGCCTTCTGCCTGATATCTTCGTAGCCTACCCCAAAACCGTTCTGGCCATCGGCTCCGAGCGTTTCATGGACTGGAACAAGGCCCTCAGAACGGAGACTGTCCAATCCTACGTGCCGTCCTTCGTGCAGGAAGGAAGCATCGATGGCAGGCTCATCATGCTTCCTGTGGCCAAGTCATCCAGCGCTTTGTTCGTCAATTCCGGCATATTCGAGAAGTTCGCCGCAGAAAAAGGTTTTACGTACGACGATCTGCTCACCTGGGAAGGCATGTTCCGTGTGGCAGAAGCCTATTATCAGTGGTCGGGCGGCAAAGCCTTCTTCAAATACGATGACTGGCTGCACTACAGCATGGTCAATATGGCCTCGTTCGGCAAAGAGCTGTTCAAAAACGGCAGCATAGACTTCGATTCCCCGCAGTTCGCCAAGATCTGGAAGCAGCTTGCCAAGGCGGCGGCTTCCGGTCACGTCTGCATGCTGAACGGCTATTCCACCACCGCCATGATGACAGGCGAAGCCATCTGCGGCGTCGGGTCCATCGCGTCCATCCTTTACTTCAAGGACAGAGTGACTTTCCCCGACAATACGCACATGCCGCTACACCTGAGCATACTCCCCGTGCCGTACTTCACGGAAGGCGAACCTCTGGCCATACAGCGAGGTTCCGGCCTCTGTGTTCCGAAGTCCACGGAAAAGAAGGAAAAAGCCGCTTCCGTCTTCGCAGAATGGCTGACTGCTGAAGAGAACAACCTGCCCTTCGTCATGGCGGCTGGCTATATGCCTGTCCAGAACAGCGCCTTTGAACGCATCCGCGACCCGAAGAACATCGTCAGCCCTACGCCCAATGCCGAAAAGCTGTACACAACGGTCAATCGCATCCGCGATGGCTATCACTTCTGGATCCCCCCGTATTTCGACAGCTACGGCGAACTGGAAAAGAAATTCTGCGAAGAACAGATGAAGATCTTCGCCCGCTATCGCGCCCTGTACTCCGGGAAAAAGCCTTCTGAAGAAGTCCTGGACGCTATGTTCAAGGAATTCCGGAGTGTTATGGAGTAGCCATGGGCAATCGCGGATTCATTGCGTATCATAAAGCACTGTTCGGCGTACTGTTCCGCCGGAACAAGCGGCATCTAGGCATCCGGGGAAGGCTGCAGCTTTCCCTTTTTGCGCTTTCTGCCGCTCTCATCCTCTGCGCCTTCTTCCTGCTTTCCGCCCTGAACCTGCTCCCTTCCGGAAAGAACGATTTCGATCATCACATCATTTCCGAACTCGATGCCTACGAGCAGAACCTGCACCGATATTTCAGCAATACTGCGGGGATGGGCATCAATATGTCGCGCACCCTTTCCCGAGAGCTGTCGGAGGAGCTGACCCGGCGCAACGCGAACATCGCTCAGGCATCGGACGATCCCAAGCTCCTTCTGGCGCTGGAAGAACGCGCCTACTCGGTCTTGCAAAGCACACTGCTTTCTGCAGACTGCAGCGGGGCCTTCGTCGTACTCGACGCCACGGTGAACACCGCGCTGCCCGATTCGCATCTTTCGCGTGCCGGTGTTTATCTCAAACTTGCCAATATCAATAAATTCAACGCTATCGACCCAGACCTGCTCTTCGTTCGCGGCATGCACGAAGTGGGAACGAACCACGGCCACATCTTCCACAACAAATGGGAGCTGGAATTTTCCATCAGCCGCCTGGATATATACGAAGAGCTGAAACAGAAGGCTCAGGCCGACCTCAACAAATGCTACATGATCACCCCACGGGTCAACCTGCATGGCACATGGGAAACCATGATGCTGTTCTGCGTCCCCATCCTCGACAGCAAGGGAGCCTTCCTTGGCATCTGCGGGCTGGAGATAAACTCTCTCATCTACAAGCTCGCCCTTGCGTCCCACGCCTTCATCCAGCAGCTCACGGGGCTTATCTCCTGCCGTGAAGGCGATATCCTCCGGTCAGATCTTGGACTGGAAAGCGGTACGCTTTACGGCTATTTCGCGGGTGTCGGCTCCTCCAGTATGACCATCGAATCCCGAGGGGCTCTGAACCGTTACGAATCGGAAAACGGCTCCTTTGTGGGACTGGACAGAGACATCGCCCTTTCTCCGCTGGACGGTTCGAACCGCTGGGTGACGGTCATCCTCATCCCTGAAAACGTCTATGCCTTCACGGTTCAGATGAAATACCTCAAGGTGTTCATCTTCTTTGCCGGCTTCCTCCTTGCCGCATACCTTCTCTGCTACCGCATAGGTCGAAGGTTCATCGATCCCATCCTTGATGGTATCGACGCTTTCACAAAGGGGCAGACGGAACGCACGGAGATCCCGGAAATCGACGACCTCATCGTCTTCCTCAGCAAAGAAGAGCAGAAAACTGCTCCGAGCGAAGAAGTCTCCCATATCGACTTCACGACGTTCGCCCAGAACGTGGAACTGCTCAGCAAGGCTGAACGCGCGGTTTTCGACTGTTACATGAAGGGACTTTCCGCGCCCGACATCGCGGATCAGCTCCATATCAGCATGAACACCATCAAGTCGCATAACAAGCGCATCTACAAAAAGCTGAACGTCTCATCCCGAAAGGAACTGCTTTTCTTCGCTCGCATGATGAATCTTGCCGAGTTGGATGAGACCTCGGAAGCTCAGAAAAACTGAAGACTGAAACGCAGCAAATAAGAAACGCGCCGTACATCTGTACGACGCGTTTCTTATCGTTCAAGCGGGATGAAGCGTGTTTTCCCTGAAACAACACGCTTCATGGACCGCATGGAAATATTTACGCTCCGTCCTCAGAACAACCCATGACCGATCCTGCCTGAAGCGGGCCGTACTGCGGAGCGTAACTATGGTTAGAACACGACCTGAGGAACTTCGCGTTCAGCCACATTGTCCAGTTCGAAGAATTCGGCCTTCTGGAAGCCGTACTGGCGGGCGATGATGCTGGCTGGGAACACTTCGGTGCGGGTATTGTATTCGCGCACGGTACCATTGTAGTAGCGGCGGGCAAGCTGTATCTCGTCTTCCAGAGAGGTGAGCGTGTTCTGGAGCTGCATGACGTTTTCGTTAGCGCGAAGCTGAGGATAGTTCTCCATCACAGCGAAAAGGCGACCCAGAGCCTGAGAAAGCATGCCTTCCGCCTGTGCGGCCTGAGCCACACCTGCGGCGTTCTGAGCCGCGGAACGCATCCTGGCGATCTCTTCAAGTACTTCCTTTTCGTGGGCCATGTAGCCCTTCACCGTGTTGACCAGATTGCCCACAAGGTCGTGGCGGCGCTTGAGCTGGACGTCGATGCCGCTCCAGCCTTCGTCCTTCATGTTCCTGAGCCGGATGAGACCGTTATAAACGCCGATGCCCCAGACGACTATGAACAGCACCAGTGCCAGCACGATTCCTGCAATGATCATACGCCCCTCCTTTATGTTAGAGGATAGGAGAGAGCCTTCCTGATGAAGGACTCCTGTTTCATCTCGTACCCTACGGATAAAAAAGAGTGATTTCTATTACCCCAGGGGTGAAAATACGCCGTTTTTTTCTGAAGAGGGCAAATGAAGGGGATTCTGCGCCCAGGAAGCGAAAATTCACCCCTGGGGTAATTGCCCCAAAACACGCCATGTGCCATGCTATCATCAATTCTCGGCACAACTCATGCTCGTGAGGTCAT
>JAFWYI010000270.1 GCA_017522745.1 Mailhella sp. | reverse complement strand
CCATGTAGCCTTCGGTGAGGATGATGTTCTTCTTCACCGCGATGGCGGGGCGGGCCTGGAACAGGCCGAACAGGTGTTCCCCCTTCTTGTAGATGGGCGAATCGCTGCTGTTGATATATTTGGCATCGTCTTCCCGGGCCAGCGAGGGGATGATGCGGCCGCCGAAGGCAACGGTCTGTCCCGAGAGGTTGCGGATGGGGAACATGAGCCTGTTGCGGAAGCGGTCGAACGTGCGACCGGAATTGCTTTTGGACTGCAGACCACATTCCACGGCGGCGTTCAGGCTGAAGCCACCGCGACGCAGGGTGTCCCCCAGGTCCTGCCAGGAGTCCATGCTCCAGCCGAGACCGAATTTTTCCTGGAGTTCCGGTGTGATGCCGCGTTCTTCGATGTAATCGCGGCAGACCTTGGCGTGGGAAGCGGAAAGATTGCTGTGGAAATGAGAGGCGGCCAGCTCGTGCATCTTGAGCATGTCGCGCTTCTGCGATCGTTCCTGCCGGGCCTGAGGATTGGGGCGATAGGCTTCGAGCTGAACGCCTGCCTCTTCAGCAAGAGCCTGAAGAGTTTCCTTGAAGTCCAGCCCATTGAGCTTGCCGTAGAAATCGAAGATATCGCCGGAAGCCTGACAGCCGAAGCAGTAGAACGTTCCCTGCTCCTCATTGATGGAGAAGGAGGGCTTGGTCTCCTGATGGAACGGACAGGGGGCGACGAGACGGGAGCCCACAGAGCGCAACTCGACATAGCGCCGTGCCATATCGGCAAGGCTCATGCGCGATTTGATCGCCTGTATGACGTCGGAATTTCTCATCATCTGTCCATTCAACGCTGAGATCAGCGGAAGAAAACTTGGGTCATGCCATCGCCGCCCTGATCTTCAGGGGCGGTGTTGTAGGAGGCCACGCCGGGGAATGTGCGAAGCACTTCATGGACGGCCTTGCGAAGCGCGCCTGTACCGCGGCCGTGGACGATCTCCACGCCTTCGGTGCCGGAGAGCAGGGAACGGTCGAGGAACTGCTCCAGCTCCGCCAATGCTAAATCAGCACGCTTGCCTCTCAAGTCAAGGCGCAGGAACGAAATTGGCGAAGATACCCGCGTAGTTACGGTCCCCTTGGGTTTGGCGGCCTCTGCGGCACCGGGCTGAAGGTCAGCCATCGGGGCCCACATGGTCACGCCGCCCATCTCGATCTTGGCTTTGCCGGCCTTTTCGTTGAGTTCACGAACGATGGCCTTCTTGTTCCACATGCGATGGAGAACTTCGCCACCGATGGTGAACTGGGCCGGGTCGGCTGCGGGACGGTCATCCGTGTTCCGGGCAGACTGTGCAAGATCGGCACGGAGCTTGGCCATTTCTTTCTGCGTCTGCTTGGCCGTGGCCTTGCCGCTTTTGTAGTCATGCATGAGTTCCTGAGAAAGACGGCGCACTTCTTCATCGAGTCGGGCGCGTTCCTTTTCCAGTTTTTCCTGCAGGGCCTGACGTTTGTCACGCAGACGGCGTTCTTCGTCCTTCATGCGGGCCAGCTCTTCTTCCCGCTGACGGGCCAGAGCGTTGAGGCGTTCCATCACAGCGCTGGCGTCATCGCCGTCCATGAGCAGATAATGTTCGGCACGGCGAAGCACGGACTCGGGCAGGCCATGCTCGCGAGCTACATCGAGAGCCTGGCTGGCTCCGACCTGATCGTAGGCCAGATGGAAGAGGGGCTTCTTGGTGTTCGGGTCGAACAGCACGGAAGCAGCTCGCACACCTTCGCGAGTGAGGGCGTAGGTCTTGAGGGCCGGGAAGTGGGTGGCCGTGACGGTGTAGGCACCCTTTTCGAGGATGCCGTCGAGTACAGCCTGAGCCAGAGCGGCACCCTGCGAGGGGTCAGTGCCTGCACCGAATTCATCCAGAAGGACGAGCGCATGTCCGTCGAGATCTTCCCAGATGGCGGAAAGATGATGGATCTGCCCGGTGAAGGTGGAAACATGATCGTCGAGGCTCTGTTCGTCACCGATGAAAGCATGGACGCGATTCCAGAAGGGCAGGGTGGCACCGCTGTCCACCGGGACAGGCAGGCCGGCCAGCGTCATGAGTGTGATGAGGCCGAGCGTCTTGAGGGCCACGGTCTTGCCGCCGGCGTTGCCGCCGCTGATGACGAGTACGCGATCGCCTTCACGGAGTATGAGGTCGGCAGGCTCGATACGGCGAGGTCCGTTATAGTTGCGATCCGTGGCGGCGCGGGCGGCTTCCAGCACCAGCAGGGGATGACGAGCGCCGGGGAGGTTCAGCGTTGCTCCATCTTCCAGCGGGACGCAACGGCCGTTGAGCGCGGCACCAAGGGCGCACTTCGCCTGACCGAGGTCGATCTGGATGAGAAGTTCCCATGCGGCACGCACCTGCGGCATTTCCTGATTGAGCAGGTCGGCCAGCAGACGGAGGACTTTGCGTTCTTCCTCGCGTTCCTGCTGCTTCAGCTCCTGAAGGCGGTTGTTCTGCTCCACGAGGAACAGCGGTTCGAAGTAGAGCGTCTCGCCGGTATTGGAGTAGTCGTGGATGATGCCCTGGATGCGGCCTTTGAAATTTGCCTTGAGGGGCAGGACGTACCGGTCGGACGACAGCGTCATGTAGTCGTCCTGCAGGTAGTGGGCGATATTGAACTTGTCGGCAAAGTCCTTCACGCGGCGCAGACAGTTCTGGTGTATGCCGCGCAGTTCACTGCGGACGAGCAGAAGGCCCGGAGAGCTTTCATCCTTAAGATAGCCATCGTCGCCCACGCAGCGGTTCAGCGCGGAGAGGGACATTTCAGGCATGGGCAGGGCGCAGGCAAGGGCATCGAGGAGCGGACGGCGAGCCGCGCCGGCATGGATGCTTTCGGCTGCACGGCGGGCGAGGCTCAGCGTGTTCTTGAGAGCCCACAGGCCGTCCATTTCCAGAAGGGGGTCAGCATGGCCGTTGACGTAGGCGAGGAGCCCGGAGATATCCGGGAAGGAGACGAGAGAGAACTCTCCTTCTGCCAGCCACGAGCGAAGCTCATCATACAGGTACTGGCTGCGCTGGACGAGTTCCGCGCCGTCCATAGGACGCAAAGAAAGAGCGGCTTCCCTGCCAGCCTCGGAAAGGCAGAGAGAAGAAAGCCGTTCAAGCACCCGGGGAAATTCGAGAGCGCGGAGAGTGCGATCGTCCATAATTAGTTGGCCTGCTGCAGACGGGCCTTCACGGCGTCGCTCACCGCCTTGCCGTCCACGCGGCCCTTGTATTCCGCCATGATGGCGCTGATGGCCTTGCCCATGTTCTTCATGCCGCCTTCGAGCAGGGGGGCACAGATCTTTTCCACGACGTCGGCCAGTTCTTCAGCCGTGAGCTGGGCAGGCATATAGGCCTTGAGGACTTCGGCTTCGGCGGCTTCCTTGTCGGCAAGGTCGGTACGGCCGGCGGCCGTGAATTGCTCGATGGAGTCCTGACGCTGCTTGAGTTCGCGGATGATGACGGTCATGTAATCGTCATCGGTCAGCGGACGCATGAGTTCCACCTGCTTGTTCTTGGCGGCAGTCTTCAAAAGACGCAGTGTGCCCAGACGCACCTGATCCTTGGCCTTGTAGGCCTGAACGTAGTCCTTATCGATCTGTTCGGCGATGCTCATGACAGCCTT
>JAFWYI010000269.1 GCA_017522745.1 Mailhella sp. | reverse complement strand
CTTTGGCGGGACACTGCTCTGGTACTGTGTGACGATCATCGCCTACCACGTGGGCTGCTCTCTTTTTCAGGGCCGCAGCCTGCTGTTCGTCTTCCTTCTTTCCTGCCTTCTTTCCGGGGTGCATTTCATCATTTTCGGGGTCCTGGCTTCGCTTCAGGATATCCCGTGGGAGCCTGCGTATCTTCTGGATGAATGTTTCCTGCAGGTCCTGCTCACTCCTCTTGTCTGGTGCCTGGCATCTTCCCAGCGCAAAGGCCTGATCCATGAAAATAGAGAATAGCAATGACGAATATCAACCGCCGAAAAGCGGTCTGATACTCCTGCAGGTCTGTATAGTCCTGCTGTTCTCGCTGTTCTGTGCCCGATTCTGGTATCTGCAGATACACCGTGGAGCAGACTACGTTCGCATGGCTCAGGAGAACCGCCTGCGCCACGAACGCATCTACGCACCGCGCGGGGAGATCTACGATGTTGCGGGTCGCCTGCTTGCGGAAAACAGGACCGCCTATGGCCTAGCGCTGGTCCGCGAATATTGCCCGGATATTCAGGCCGCATTGGCGCAGGTGAGTGCATGGACCGGCGTACCTCTCGACAGGATACGCGTCCGCTACGAGCAGGATAGGAGCAAGGGGCGCAGTTTCGACCCGGTCCTCCTTCTTACCGATATGCCCTTTGAGCAGGTGGCGCCCATCGTGGCCGAGCTGTATAAATGGCCCGGGCTCCGCGTGGTCACCCATTCCCGGCGCAATTATCCTGAAGGCGAGGCTTTTGCGCATATCCTCGGTTACGTGGCGGAAGCCAGCGAACGCGAACTGGCCGACGATCCTGAGCTGACCCTCGGGGATATGGTGGGGCGTCAGGGTCTGGAAAGCGTGCTGGAAAAGCGCCTTCGTGGGCAGAAGGGGCGATATCGTCTTGAAGTGGACGTGCTGGGCCGCCCGTTGAGCCGTACACTTATGGAATCGTCCCACATGGGGCAGAACGTGACACTTTCCATCGACTCCCGCCTTCAGCATGCGGTGATGGAAGCTATGGGCGATTATTCCGGCTCTGTGGTGGTCATGGAACCGGACAGCGGCAAACTGCTGGCACTGGTCACGCGCCCGGCCTACGACAACAATATCTTCATCGGTGGGCTTTCTACGAAAGACTGGAACGCATTGAGGGACGATCCGCGTTTCCCGCTCCAGAACCGCGCCATACAGAGCGCCTACCCCGCGGGATCTGTTTGGAAGCTCATGATGGCCGCTATGCTGCTGGAGAACGGCGTGTCTCCGCAGGAGAAAGTCTTCTGTCCGGGTTGGTTCAAGCTGGGCAACCATACCTTCCGCTGCTGGCATGCCGGCGGCCATGGTATGGTGGATATGGAACATTCCCTCATCTGGTCGTGCGACGTGTACTACTATCACATGGCTGTGAAGATGGGCATCAACACCATAGAGCCCTTTGCGCGAGCCTGTGGCTACGGCATCGAAACAGGCATCGACCTGCCGTATGAAACGACGGGCCTCGTACCTTCGCGTGCGTGGAAGAAGCGCCGCTTCGGCGAAGCCTGGCAGCAGGGCGATACGGTAAACGCATCCATCGGACAGGGGCATGTCCTCGTCACGCCGCTGCAGACGGCTGTGATGCTTTCTGCTCTGGTGAACGGTGGCGAATTGCTCAAGCCTCAACTGCTGAACGAGGAAGTGCGTGAGAGCCGGGGGCGTATCCCTGTGCGGGAAGAGAACCTGGCGTGGATAAAGCGGGCCATGGTGAGGACCGTCGAAGCTCCGGGCGCCACAGCCAAGGTCCTCAAGCGTAACGACATGGTCATCGGCGGTAAGACGGGTACGGCGCAGGTCGTGAAGATCCGTATGCAGGGAGACAGGCGTTTGAAAAGCGCGGAAATGGAACTTCGCCAGCGCGACCATGCGTGGATAGGTTCGTGGGGCGAGAAGGACGGCCGTCGCGTGGTGGTCGTGACCATGATCGAGCATGGCGGCGGTGGTGGCGCTGTGGCCGGGCCCGTGACCAAGGCTGTATACGACATCCTTTTCCCGCCTGCCAAGGATGAGCAAGGTGCGGAAGGGCAGAAGGAAACGCCTTCCCGATAGAGGGGAAAACGCGGTCCGCTTCCAGAGGTCGCCGTCCTTTGAACAAAAAGAAAGCTCCGTTCAGGCAGTGCCCGGCGGAGCTTTTCTGTATCCTTCAGGAACCCATCAGTGCGGCGCGCTCTGATGTTCCATGGCGTTCGCATAACGGAACGTAGCGGTGGCCCAGAGCGTCAGCACGATGGCGAGTATCGTACCCGTGGCGAACAGCCAGCTCGCGCCGACCATCTGGAAGTACATGCCGCAGAGGATGGGAGCGACTGTCTGCCCGGCACGGAACACGGTGGAGTAAGCGGACATTATGGAGCCTCTGGTGTCCGGCGTGGTGGCAAGCGAGATATGACCGACAGTGGAAGAGTTGATGAGAGCGGTGCCAATGCCTACCATGGCCATGGCTATGGCCCCCATCCATGGAGCGGAAAGCAGGACCAGTAACGCCAGACCGAGAGTAAGGCTGGAGCCACCCAGATAGCCGGGAGTCGTGGCCCCGAAACGGCAGGTGACATGGGTGGTCAACAGAGATCCGACAAGCATCCCCACGGCATAGAACGAATAGATCGGGCCGACCAGATGCGTGGCGTCGGGAAGACGTTCAGTGAACAGCAGGGGGAAGTGGACGTACACGATACCGAAGAGGATCAGAGCGCTCGTTGCCCGGAGCGTGAGCAGGGATATCACACGGCGGGAGAACAGGAGTTCCCGAAGATGCTTGCGAAAGGTCTGGATACTTGCGGTAGCGGATGTGTAGGCAAGTTTGATGGGCAGGCAGAAGATCAGCGCGAAGAATCCCAGCGAGGCCGCAAGCGCAAAACTCAAGCGCCAGCTTCCAAGCATGAGCAGTCCCGAGATGACGAGGGGCACGGAAGCGATGCCGAAATACTGCACCACCGTTACCCTGGTGACCATTCGCATGCGTTCTTCGCCGTTGAAAAGATCGCTGGTGAGGGTGTTGGCAAGAGCT
>JAFWYI010000268.1 GCA_017522745.1 Mailhella sp. | reverse complement strand
TCAAACCGTGGGTTTTATATAAAATAACATATATTGACTATACGTTTAGGCATACACATCAGACGTATTTTACAGAGGATTCTGTTGATAAATATTATACGATAGCTCTTGGTCGAGAATGGACAGGAGGAGATGTCTTTGATGACTTTTGTTAGACGGCCTCAGAATTAGGGGGTCCGGGGGAATTATTTCCCCGGCGGGGTGTGGGGCAGCGCCCCACATCTCCCATCTTGCCTGTCCTTCCTCAATCTAGTATCCATGAGGGCAGGAAATTTTTCTGGAGCTGGATATGGAAGAAGCTGTTTTACAGGACGTGCAGAGCAGTCCCTCGACTGTGGCGCTGGACATCGACCGTGTTGGTGTGAAGCGCGTGGAGCTTCCGCTGGTTGTGAAGGATCGCGACGCCGGGCGTCAGCACACGGTGGCTTCCGTTGACATGGGCGTGGATCTGCCTGCGGCCTTCAAGGGCACGCACATGAGTCGTTTTGTGGAAGCGCTGGAGGACTGGCGTGAACTGAGCGGCGAAGAGCTGGATTACGCCTCCATGAAGCGTCTGCTTTCCGATGTCCTGGAGCGTCTGCATGCCCGCCGCGCCTATGCGCGTTTCAGCTTTCCTTATTTCCGCATCCGCAAGGCTCCTGTCACCGGGCATGGCGCCCCTGTGCGTTATTCCTGTCGGCTTACGGGCGAGCTTGAGCTGGGCAGCGAGCGTCCGAGTTTTCTGCTGGAACTGGAAGTCCCGGTCACCACGGTTTGCCCCTGTTCCAAAGCTATCAGCCGTGCTGGAGCCCATGGCCAGCGTGCCATGGTGAGGCTTGCTGTACGCATGAGCCGTTTTGAATGGCTCGAAGGCTTCATCGACATTGCCGAGGAGTCCGGCTCTGCTCCCATTTATGCCCTGCTCAAACGTCCGGACGAGAAATACGTGACCGAGCTGGCTTATGACAACGCGCTCTTCGTGGAAGACGTGGTGCGTAACGTGGCGGCAAAACTGGAAAAGCACAGTGCTGTCACATGGTTCAGCGTGGAAGTTGAAAGCGAGGAATCCATCCATGGGCACAACGCTTTCGCCTGCATCGAACGCCGGTGTGAGGTGTAACATACCGATAGTGCCAAGACAGAAAGTCACCATTATTGATAACAAATCAAAAAAGACCGTCGCTCGGAGTTCCGGGCGGCGGTCTTTTTTCGTCTTTCAGAGAAGGGGAGGTGGCTTACGCAGGAGTGCTTTCCTTTTTCCATGCGCTGTCCCAGAACGCCCATTCCATGCGGGTGGACTGGACATAGGCTTCCGTCATCTGTTTCCAGATGGAAGTGGGGGCGGCGGCCGCAAGTTCGTCGCACAGGGCTACAGCGGCGCGGGTGGCCTTATCGAACGCCGGGTCTGCGTAGGCGTCTATCCAGTCGTTGTAAGGATTTCCAGCTTTTCTGCGAGTGGTCAGCAGATGTTCGCCGACCTGCTGATAAACGGTGAAGCAGGGCAGGATAACGGCGCAGGCGACTTCCACAGGAGCTTCGGCGGCCATGCGGGCTTCGTATTCCATGTATTTCTGGCAGGTAGGGGAAGCCTTGGCGGGCGCAGACGGCAGATGCTTCGCATCCATGCTTTGGTACAGCTCGTGCATGTAGCGTTCAGCCGCGATGGTGTCCTTGATGAAGCCTTCCATGAGGACGCGCTGTTCCTGCTTGGGCAGGCGTGCGGCAATGGTAGCCAAGACCCGGGCGTAATTCTCCAGATAGAGCGCGTCCTGCCGGACGTAGTAGGCGAACACATCTTCAGGAAGAGTGCCGTCGGCAAGGCCGGAAATGAAGGGGTGTTCCTGTATTTTCTTGAACGTCGGGAGAGCGGCATTCCATGCGTCGCCGCTCCAGCCCCGCGGATCGAGGAAGGCGGGCATGCCCCGAGATGCGGCACAGGTCATCCCAGGAGAAGCAAGGGCGGGGGAAAGTCCGCAGAGAAGAGTTCCTCCGGCAAGGGTAGCGGCGGAGAAGAGAAAACGGCGACGTGAGAGTTTTTCCTGTTTCATGATATGCCCCGGAGTTTTTTGTTATTATATCAGCAAAACCGAGCAGTTCGCAATGGGCGTAGGGCGCAAAGAAAGGCCCGATCCTTGCAGACCGGGCCTTCAGATTCAGTAAGGTTCAGAGGATCTTACTTTTCGGAGTCCTTGGACTTGGCGATCTTCACGACCACGCCGGAGAGGGCGAGCAGGGCGAGAAGGTTGGGCAGGACCATGAGACCGTTGAACATGTCGGACATGTTCCACACGAGGTCGACCTTGAGGCCGGAGCCGAGTACGATGAAGCCGACCACGATGAGGGTGTACCACTTCACATAAGCGGTGCCGAGCATGGACTTCACGTTGGTTTCGCCGAAGAAGTACCAGCCGATGATGGTGGAGAAGGCGAAGAAGAGCAGGCAGATGGCGATGTAGATGTTGCCGAAGGGACCGAACACAGTGCCGAAGGCCTGCTGGGCAAGAGCGGTACCGGTAGCGCCGTCGTCCCACACGCCGGTGATGACGATGACGAGAGCGGTGCAGGTGAGAACGATGAAGGTGTCGATGAACACGCCCATCATAGCCATGACGCCCTGATCGTCAGGATGCTTGACCTTGGCAAGAGCGTGAGCGTGAGGAGTAGAACCCATACCAGCTTCGTTGGAGAACAGGCCGCGGGCCACACCGAAGCGCATAGCCTTCTGGATGGTGATACCGAGGGCGCCGCCACCAGCGGATTCGGGGCTGAAGGCCATCACGAAGATGGTCTTGAAGGCGCTGGGCAGTTCGGTGATGTTAGCAAGGATGACGACGAGGCAGCCGACCACATAGAGGACAGCCATGCAGGGCACGAGCTTTTCCATCACGAAGGCGATGCGCTTGGTGCCGCCGATGAAGATGGCAGCGGACACGAAAGCCACGACCACACCGACGTACACAGGGTCGATCTTGAAGGCGTTGGAGAAGGCATCGCCGATGGAGTTGGACTGCACCATGTTGCCGAAGAAACCAAGGGCGATGATGATGGCGATGGAGAAGAACGCGGCAAGAGCCTTACCGAAGGAACCCTTGAAAGCGGCGCGGATGTAGTAGGCGGGGCCGCCAACGGTTTCGCCCTTTTCATTGCTTTCCTTGTAGTTCAGAGCGAGCACGGCTTCGGAGTAGTTGGTAGCCATGCCGAAGAAGGCGCTCAGCCACATCCAGAAGATGGCACCGGGGCCACCAGCGGCGATAGCGGTAGCAGCACCGGCGATGTTACCGGTACCCACCTGAGCGGCGATGGCGGTGGTGAGGGCCTGGAAGGAACTCATGCCGGTCTTGTCGGCGCTTTCACCGTGCAGAGAGATGTTGGCGAACAGACGCTTGAAGGCGTAGGGCAGTTTGCGGAGCTGGATGAAACGCAGGCGGAAAGTGTAGTAGATGCCGGTACCGCAGAGGAGGAAGAGAAGGAGCCAACCCCAGAGCACGTTGTTGACTGCATCGACAAAGGAAGCAATGAATTCCATGACAAATCCTTTAGAGGTTTACCGGAGCCGATGTGGCTTTTCAACGCACCGGGGTTCCGAGACAAAAAAAGAGCAAATCACGACACGAGATTTGCTCCAGAGAAATGCTTAGGGACAGCCATAGATGCTATAGCTGTACAGCACTAAGCTCTGTCCTTTGGCCTGAGAGTTTCGGCTTTCGCCTTGCACCTTCGGCACCCATGACGGGATTCTCCAGAGCTCCCTCCGCTGCTAGTCGGCTTTGCGGCGTTCAAGCAGTTTCAGCGGGATCATGTGCTTCTGCTAAAAAGCAAGGTCGATGTAATACCTTTTATTTTTTTCTGTCAACCCTTTTTGCTATAAATGTATAACGCGCTGGTATGGCGTGAAGAAAAAATGACAAAATTGAAAAGTCTGGCGGCAGAGGGGCGCCGCAGCTGTAAGCATAACAGAAAAAGCCCTCACGACTTTCATCGTAAGGGCTTGATTTCTATGGAGCCAATTGTCAGATTTGAACTGACGACCTACTGATTACGAATCAGTTGCTCTACCAACTGAGCTAAATTGGCCTGTGGAAGTTCTTTCTATGGATTTTCTTTTATGATGTCAACAGGCAGTGAGCGATTTTCCGTTGGCAGGAGGTGAGATAGGTGCGGTCTCGCGCTCTACGTTGCCAGCGGGAGCGAGAACAGGAATTTTCCGCCCGGACCTTTCTCTGCCTGTATGCGGCCCCCGTGCCGGTCGATGATATGCTTGCAGATGGCAAGCCCGAGACCGGTGGAGGACGGCGCGACCTTTTCTTTTTCCACTCTGTAGAAACGTTCGAAGATGCGTTCCACATCCTGCGGGGGTACCCCGGGGCCCTGATCCTCCACGATGAACTCTGCCATGGCTTCGAAGGGGGATGGCCTTCCGGTGATGGTGACAGTGCTTCCTCTCGGTGCGTAACGGCAGGCATTTTCCAGCAGGTTGCGGAAAACCTGCGTGATGTAGTGGGCGTCGGCCCGGATGTTCATGCTTCTGTTCACGTGGATATCAAGTTCGAGGTGCTTCGCTTCCATCAGATGGGTACAGGCATCCACAGCGTCTTCCAGCACGAAGGCCGCGCGCACGCAGGTGAGCTGCAGGGGCACCGTGCCGGATTCCAGCCGCGAGAGCTGGAGCATGTCCTCTACTATCATGGCCATGTGGCGCGCGTTGCGGAGGATGATGCTGGTGAATTTCTGGCGATCCTGCGTGTGATGCGGCGGAAGGTCGAGTACCGTTTCGGCGTAGCCGATCACGGTAGTGAGCGGAGTACGTAGCTCGTGGGCCACTTCGCCCATGAATTCTCTGCGGCGGCGGTTCAGGCGGACGAGATCGCTGATATTGTGGAACACCACCACGGCATACGGTGCGGTCTGATGCGGGAAGAACGGGCAGCTGTCTTTCAGGGGCGTGATGCGGACACTGAGGACGAGGTCGCTTTCCAGCGTGATGCGGAAAGCCGGAGAAGCGTGGTGATCGGGCAGGAAGTCATGCAGGAAGGCGTCCAGCATTTCGCGGAACGTAGCATCCGGCACTATGGCGTCTGCCTTCTGGCCTATGGCGCTGGAGGTGAACAGGCGGCAGAAGGAAGGGTTGGCCTTGAGGATGATGCCGTGCCGGTCGAGGACGATGATCCCGTCATCGAGACTGTCCAGGATATTTTCCAGCGATATGGCTTCCGCTCCCGCTGGCGATTCCGGAAGCAGAGGCTGGTCGATGGTGAGATCGGTGAAGCAGGATTCCCGGTTGGGGATGATGGAAGGTGCCTTCATGATCAGCCCTTACAGCGATAACCTATGCCGCGCACGGTCTCGATGATGTCGGCGGCGTCACCAAGGCGGGCGCGCAGGCGTTTGATATGTGTATCCACCGTGCGGTCGTAACCTTCGAACTGATAGTCCCATACGGAGCTGAGCAGTTCTTCGCGGGAGCGTACACAGCCCGGATTGCTCATGAGGTCCTTGAGCAGGCAGAACTGCAGTGCCGTGAGTTCCACGGGTTTGTCGTTGATGGTGACTTTGTGGGCCTGCGGATCGAGGCATACGCTGTGACAGCGAAGCAGAGGGTCTTCGTTTTCGCTCTGACCGCGGCGGCGCAGCATGGCTTTCACTCGCAGCAGCAGTTCACGCGTATTGAAGGGTTTGACCACGTAGTCGTCTGCCCCCAGCTCGAAGCCCACGATGCGATCGACCTCATCGCCCCGGGCGGTGAGCATGATGATGGGGATACTGTCGGTATTGCGGTCTTTCCCCAGTTCGCGGCACACGGCAAGACCGTCCACCCGGGGAAGCATGATATCCAGCAGGATGAGGGAAGGGTGGTGGGAACGAACCAGTTCCAGCGCGATGGCACCGTCGTCGGCCTCGATGGTCTGGTAGCCTTCACGCTGAAGATTGAAGGTCAGGAGATTGCGGATGTCTTCATCGTCATCGACGACGAGTATGAGATCGCTCATGGTTGCCTCGGATGCATCTGGTTACGGACATGGCCGATGCCGTTCGCCGCTGCGGAACAGGGATGTGCTTTTTTTATAGCATGGCATATTTTATAGAAAAAGAGAAGCTGTCACACAAATGACACAAAACTGACCTTTTGCAGTCATGCATATTTTCTAATGTGCCATCTCATGAGGGAATAGCCAAACCTCAGAGAACAGAATGCGCTGCCGTACTTTTTGTGGCAACAGAGTATGGTGGCTGTGCCGGCTCCACCCGCAGGGAGCTGGACGAGCCGACCCGGAATATCCTTTCCGTTCCGGGTCGGTTTGCAGTTTTAAAGTGCTGCGAAAAGTCGTTTTTTACCCATTGAGTATACGCATTGACA
This sequence comes from Mailhella sp., assembly GCA_017522745.1. GTDB lineage: Bacteria > Desulfobacterota > Desulfovibrionia > Desulfovibrionales > Desulfovibrionaceae > Mailhella. The sequence continues at coordinate 5,921 of JAFWYI010000268.1, read as the reverse complement.
CAGAACTGACATAAAGTTGTCGTTCTGGCGACATGGAGTGTCACTATACTCTTTGCCAACTATTGCCATGGGCAGTCTCCCCATTGTGGGGAAAACGCCGAAGTCTGCTCAGTGGCGCATACATTTCAAGGAGTTTTCCATGATCAGGATAGGCATCAACGGTTTTGGTCGTATCGGTAGATATCTGCTTCGTGTCATGCACCTTTTCCCCCAGTGCGAAGTAGTGGTCATCAACGGCCATCGCGCCAGCAATGAGGAAATGGCCTATCTTCTTAAATACGACTCCGTGCATGGTCGCTTCCCGGGCAAGGTGCAGGCTACCGAAAACGGTCTGAAGATCGACGATAAGGAAATCGCCATCACCCGTTGCGGTAAGGGCGAATGGAAGTGGGCCGACTACGGCGTGGATATCGTCGTCGAAACCTCCGGCACCCTCAAGACTCGCGAAGGCCTTGCTCTGCATCTGGCCTGCGGCGCCAAGAAGGTCATCATCTCCGCTCCCTGCAAGGATGCCGATACCACCATCGTCATGGGCGTGAACGACAACGTGTACGATCCCGCCATCCACGAAGTCATTTCTGCCGCTTCCTGCACCACCAACTGTCTGGCTCCTGCCGTCAAGGTCCTGCATAACGAATTCGGCATCCAGCACGGTCTCATGACCACCATCCACTCCTACACCATGAGCCAGCGTCTGCTCGACGGTACTCAGAAGGACCTCCGTCGCGGCCGTGCCGCCGGTCTGTCCATCATCCCCACCACCACCGGCGCTGCCAAGGCTGTGGGTCTCGTCATCCCCGAACTGAATGGTCTGCTCAACGGTGGCGCCCTGCGCGTTCCCACCCCCGACGTCTCCCTCGTGGACTTCACCTGCGAACTCAAGACCGAAGTCACCGTGCAGGAAGTCAACGCTGCTCTGAAGTACGCCTCCGAGACCTGGCTGTATGAAGCCCTCGGTTACTGCGACGAACCTCTCGTCTCCATCGACTACGTGGGCGACACCCACGGCGGCACCGTGGACGCCTCCTTCACCACCGTCATGAACAAGACCATGCTCAAGATCGTGGTGTGGTACGACAACGAAGCCGGTTTCACGCATCAGCTCGGCCGCCTCATCCGCCTCGTCGCTTCCAATCTGGAAGCCTGATCGCGTCCAGTCTTAATTTTCAGACGAAACGGGGAGCCCTGCCTCCCCTTTACATCATCAAGAGGATTCTATGACCACTATGTATGAAAGCGGTTCTCCCTATATCATGACCGGCGCTGATATCGTGCGCATGGGCGAACCTGCCGAAATGCTGGTTGGCGGCAAGAACTACAACACGGCCCTCATCAGCCGTGTGGAAGGCATCCGTACTCCTCAGTTCCGCGCCATCCCCGCTACTGCGTTCCATGTCGTTCTCGATAAGAGCCGCGTGAATGCCGCCCTCATCTATCAGATCGTCGACGCCGCCATGGCCGACGTGGATTGGACTTCTCCCGCCGTCGCTTCCGACCATACCTTCTTCGCCACGTTCGTGCGCCGCACTGCTGAAGACGTGAAGAAGGCCATGGAGGGCAAGAGCGCCAGCACCTGCCTGCGTGACTTCGTGAACCAGGTGGTGCATGGCTTTGCGGAATCTCAGGAGAATATCGACCAGCTCCGTCGCCGCTCCATGCTGGTGCAGACCGCTATCCTTTCCATCCAGATGCCCGCCGAAGTGGATGAAGCCGTTCGTCAGGCCTACCGCGACATGTGCGCCGAAGACAACGACGGCGAATTCCCCGTGGCCGTGCGTTCTTCCGCCGCTGGTGAAGACTCCCGCAAGAAGGCCTTCGCCGGTCTTCAGGACACCTATCTGAACATCTCCGGTGAAGACGCCGTGGCCCTCGCTTATCAGTGGGACTGTGCCTCCGCCTACAACCTCCGTTCCATGACCTACCGCCGCGAAGCCATCCTCGATGCCATCGCTCAGGCCGAACGTGAGAACGATCCTTCCATCGCGGATACCGCCCGCAAGGAATGGGCCATCGAAAATACCGCCCTTTCCGTGTGCATCATGCGCATGATCCGTCCTGTCGTGGCCGGCACTGCCTTCTCTGCCGATACCGCCACCGGTTGCCGCGGCACCACCCGTAACGACCTCGTTTCCATCGACTCCAGCTATGGCCTCGGTGAATCCATCGTGGGTGGTATGGTCACCCCCGATAAGTGCTATGTGTTCCAGCGCGACGACGGTACCGACGTGGTCCTGCGCTTCATGGGCCGCAAGACTGTCCGCATGGTCTATAACGAAGAAGAAGGCGGCACTCAGATCGAAGCCGTGCCCGCCGACCTCGTCAACGAATGGGCCCTCGGTGAAAACCAGCCCATCGAAGTTGCCAGAGGTGTGCGCGCTATCAGCAAGGCTTACGGCGGCATCATCATGGACACCGAGTTCTGTATCGACGACAAGCAGCGCCTCTGGTTCGTGCAGGCTCGCCCCGAAACCCGCTGGAACGCCGAACTCGACGAACATCCTCACACCATCTTCATGCGCCGTAAGGAAGTGCTGCCTGAAGCCGCCAAGAACGCCGAAGTCCTTCTCTCCGGTAATGGTGCCTCCCGCGGTGCCGGTCAGGGCACTGTGCGCTTCCTGCGTTCCGCTCTTGAACTGAACAAGGTCGAACCCGGCGACATCCTTGCCGCTGAACGTACCGACCCTGATATGGTCCCCGGCATGCGTGTGGCTTCCGCCATCATCGCCAACGTGGGTGGTGATACCTCCCATGCCGCCATCAGCTCCCGCGAACTGGGCATCGCCGCCGTCATCGGTGTGCAGAATCCCCTCGCCATGCGCGCCATGGACGGTCAGCCCGTCACCGTGGATGGTACCCGCGGCCTCGTGTATCGCGGCCTTCTGCCTCTGTGCGAAGTGGGCGGCGAAATGGACGTGGACAAGCTGCCCGTTACTCGCACCCGCGTGGGCATCGTGCTGGCCGACCTCAATCAGGCTCTGTTCCTCTCTCGTCTGCGCAACGTGCCGGACTTCGAAGTGGGCCTGCTCCGTGCCGAATTCATGCTCGGCAACATCGGTGCCCATCCTGCCGCTCTCGAAGCCTATGACAACGGCACCCTGGAAGGCTATGTGGAACGTCGCCTCGCCGAACTCCATGATCAGGTGAGCCGCCGCGTGTCCGAACAGATCGCCGTGGGTCAGGTGCAGAATCCCTTCGCCGAAGTGCAGCTCAAGCCCTACGTGGTGCAGCTCATGGACATGGCGAACCTCTACGCCAACGTCTCCAGCGTTTCTCAGGCCGAAGCTCTCATGGGCGAATACATGATGCGCGCCGAGCTGAATCAGGAACTGCTCCAGACTTCCGATGACCTGCGTACGCATATCCGCGTGGTCATGGGCGCTGACGAACCCGGCTCCAAGGTGACCGAAGAACAGGTGGAAGCCGCCGTCAAGGCCGCTGCCAAGAAGCCCCTCGTGCAGGAAGTGCTGTTCCGTATCGGTGCCATGAGAAGCCGCGTGGCTGCTCGTACCCGCCTCGGTAAGGAGATCGAAGAGATCCGCAGCATCCCCGAGAAGATCGAACAGCTCATCGTCACCAACGGCCATGTCTCCGGCCGCGATCACTACATCCGTACCCTTGGTCGTAACCTTGCGCTCTTTGCCATGGCCTTCTACGGCAAGGATATCGTGTACCGTACCACGGACTTCAAGAGCAACGAATACCGCAACCTGCTGGGCGGCTGCCTCTTCGAACAGAACGAAGACAACCCCATGCTCGGCTACCGCGGCGTTTCCCGCGATATCCACGACTGGGAAATCGAAGCCTTCAAGCGTGCCCGCACCCTGTACGGCGGCACCAACCTCATGCTCATGCTGCCCTTCGTGCGTACGCTGGAACAGGCTCGCTCCATGCGTGCCTACCTTGCTGACGTACACGGCCTCCGCAGCGGCGATGAAGGTCTGAAGATCCTGCTCATGTCCGAACTGCCCTCCAACGCCATCCTGGCCCGCCAGTTCATCAGCGAGTTCGACGGCTTCTCCATCGGCTCCAACGACATGACTCAGATGGTCCTCGCTACCGACCGTGACAACGCTGAACTCTCTCACATCTACGACGAAGAAGATCCCGCTGTCGTGTGGGCTATCCTGACCACGATCTTCACCGGTCAGAAGTTCTGCAAGAAGGTCGGCTTCTGCGGTCAGGGTGTGGCCAACAGCGTCATCCTGCGCGGCATGGTGGCCATTGCCGGTATCGTTTCCGCCTCCGTCGTGCCGGATACCTATATGCGTACCAAGGCTGACTTCGCCGCCGTGGAAGCTGAGGACATCCCCAGCTCCGGTCTCGGCGCATGGCTGGGCCGTCAGCACACCGCCAAGCTGGTGAAGCTGCTCGAAGAAAAGGGCTATGCCGAAGCCGCCAAGCTCGAAGGCGCCGAAGCCTTCCGCAACTGGTACGAAACCGAAGTGACCAACCTGCATAAGGAACTTTCCGCCAGCTTCAGCACGCCTTTCGAAGAGGCTGCCCGCCGTAAGCTCACGGAATTCCGCCGCACCTTCCACAAGCCTGTGACCTACGCTGCCTGGGATTGGGACGCTACCGTGTTCGACGCCCTGCAGCAGGCCGGTTTCGCTAGCTGGGAAGAGCAGGCCGAAGCTCTCAAGGTCCAGCGCGAAAAGTTCGCTCACTAAGTTCTCCCAGAGGCAGGGGGGATCGGCGTTCCTCCTGCCTCGCTCCTTGGCCGCGTTATCCTGCGGCCTGAAATAAAAAGAGCCTTTTTCTCTCATTCTACGAGGGAAGAAGGCTCTTTTGCTATGTGGAAAGAGGGCGTTAGGGCTTGAAGTGCAATCTGGCGCAGAGTCCGCCGCCTTTGCGGTTGTACAGCGAAAGGCTGGCGCCGGAAAGTGAGGCCATGTTCTTGGCGATGGCAAGCCCCAGTCCGCTTCCGCCAGTCTCGCGATTGCGGGAATTTTCCACACGGAACCACGGCTCGAGGACTTTTTCCAGTTTGTCGGGGGGGATGCCGGGGCCGGTATCCCTTACTTCGATGACCGACTCGGAGCCCGTGCGGTATAGTGCTATTTCCGCGTCTCCCGCGTATTTCAAGGCGTTTTCGATGAGGTTCGAGAGGCATCGGCGCAGGCAGATGGGACGCGTACGGAAGGTAAGGCCGGAGGGCATGTCTTCGGCAAGGGCCACGCGGCGGCCTTCGTCTCTATAATCGTCCACGATGCTTTCCACGAAAGCCGCGAGATCGAGTTGTACCTCTTTTTCCGTCGTGTTCAGACTGCTCGCGAGTTCGATGCTCTGCGTTACCATGTCCCGGATCTGATTGGCGTTTTCGAGGAGCTTGTCGCGCACGGCTTCCGGCTCGGACTCCTCGGCCCAGAGTTTCAGACGAGTGAGCGGGGTCCGCAGGTCGTGCCGCAGGGCAGAGAGCATCCTGTCGCGTTCTTCGATGCTCCCCTGAACACGTTCACGCATGCGGTTGAGCGAACGGGCTGTTTCGCGGATCTCGCGGCATCCTTCCTCGGAAAGTTTATCCATGTTTTCCGGGCTGTTGCCGAAGTGTTCCACGTCGCGCCGCAGTTTTTCGAGCTGCCGGGTCTCTCGGAAGAGGAGGCAGAACATGAGCAGGAAGAAAACAAGGAACTGTGCGAAAAAGACACCGTGCTGGATTTTTTCCTGACGCAGAGTGGTGGCTCTCATGCGGGTGATGACCAGCCAGTTGCCGTCGTTCAGCTGGACGGCTATCAGCAGCCCGGGGTGTTCCTGATTCCGGGAGAAGCCGGCCATCATGGGCGGCAGGGGACCATGCCCTGGAGGGAACGACGCAGAGAAAAACTCCTGAGCATGGAGTATGGGGCCAGTTGTGCCGGGTGTGAAATTTTCGTCGGGGAATAGGGGAGTGATGGCGAATTCCAGCCGCCGTGAGCTTTGGGCGT
>JAFWYI010000267.1 GCA_017522745.1 Mailhella sp. | reverse complement strand
TGAACAACAACAATCACCCCAACAACATCTTCATTGATGCTATCAAGCCCAACGGTGATGTCTGCCGTGTGTGCGGTGGTGAACTCAAGACCCGCGCCGACGACCAGGATGAGGCCGCCATCAACAAGCGCCACGACATCTACTACGATGAAAACAACGGCACCCTCGCTGCCGCCTACTACTTCAAGGCTCTCGCTGAAAAGGGTGAGACCTGCTACATCGCTCTCGACGGCTCCGGCACCATCGACGCCATCCGCGAAGATCTGCTCTCCAAGCTGAACTAAGCGATACGCCAGATACGAAGAAGCCCTGCTCCATGAACGTGGAACAGGGCTTCTTTGTTATGGAAGAAGAAAGCGCCCGGTCTCTTCAACAGAGGGTCGGGCGTTCTTGTCATCAGGAGGAGAGGGGTCAGGCGTCGCGGCCCAGATAGGTGCGCAGGTCTTCGATGGCCGCTTTGCCATCTTCGTAGCCGAGCCAGTACCAGTCGCCAAGTTTCTCAAGGTCTTTTTCCATGCGGCCGATATCCATCGAGCGGGAAGGCGCGATGACGAAAACGCGGCCTTCGGCATGAAGAACATCGAGCTGATCGCAGAGCGCGTTGTATTCGGCATTACTTCGGCCCAGAGAGGCGGCAAGCTGAGGCCATTTCCTGCCGTAGGCGAGAGCGGCGAGCTTTTTTCCGCTTTTTGCGTTGCGGCGATAGCTGTTGGGATGCGTTTTGATGACCACGATATTCTTGAATCCGGCGTCCAGCGCCCACTGGAAGGGTATCTTCATGCTGCAGCCGCCGTCGAGGTAGGGCGTGCCCTTGATGTCCACCATCTTCGAGATATACGGCATGGTGGAAGATGCCCGCGTGGCGATGAAGATATCCTCAAGGCTTTCACCTTTCTCGAAATATTCAGCCTGTCCGGTGATGCAGTTGGTGGCTACGGCCACGAAGCGGCGCGCGGGATCCATGAAACGCGCTATGTCCAGCGGATCGAGCTTGTAGGTCAGCTCGCCGAACATGAAATCGAAGCCGAAGGGACTGCGGTTGCGCAGATAGGCTCCGAAACCGAAGTAGCGGGGATCGTGGCGGTAGGTGAGGGGGCTGCGGGCCGAGCGGCCGAGCTGACCGGAAACATAACTGATGCCGTTGAGCGCACCGGCAGAAACACCGATGGTGCATTGCAGGTTGATGTCCGCTTCCATGAGGGCATCCATCACGCCCACGCTGTAGGTACCGCGCAGGGCACCGCCTTCAAGCACGAGACAGCCGGAAAGCAGGACTTCCGAGGCTCGGCTGCGGGGCAGTTCGCCGAGCCGTGAATATGCGTTGTTTTTCATGGTTCTCTCCTGCGAGGAGGGTGACACGTATCAGGAGGGATGTCCAGTTGGCTTCCCCGGTGAGTGCTTTGATTTTTTCTTCTTTCCGCTCTCCACGCCACGATAATAATCCGCTGTTGGAGCAGGTCTGTAAGAATTTAAGGCTTGCAGGATGTCGCTATTTCTCATAGTCTGAAGATAAGGAAAAAGCCTGCTGCCGGTGCGATGTGCGGCAGGTGACACGTATTCCGCTGACCATGGTTCAACTCTTTGAGGATATCGTCATGGCTTATACTCGAAGGACATTTCTGAAGATGGCCGGCGCCAGTGCGCTCTGCATGACGCTGGCCCAGCTCGGCTTCGATACGAAGGAGGCCAGAGCATACGCGACATCGCTCAAGATAGAAGGAGCGAAGGAAGTCCATTCCGTGTGCCCGTTCTGTGCAGTCTGCTGCCAGATCATCGCCCACGTGAAGGACGGCCGCCTCGTTTCTACCGAAGGCGACCCCGATTTCCCGGTGAACCAGGGCTCGCTATGTGCTAAGGGGGCGGCGCTGTTCACCATGTATTCCAGCCATCATCGCCTTACGAAGCCCATGTATCGCGCTCCCTACAGCAGCTCGTGGGTGGAAAAGGACTGGGATTGGACCTTCCGCCAGATAGCCCGTCGCATCAAGGACGCCCGCGATAAGGATTTCATCCGTACCGACAGCCGCGGGCGCACCGTCAACCGTCTCGAATCCGTATTCAGCATGGGCACTTCGCACGCTTCCAATGAAGAGTGCGCCGTCATCCATCAAGCTCTCAAAGGCCTGGGCGTCATCCATCAGGATCACCAGGCCCGTACCTGACACAGCCCCACTGTGCCAGGTCTGGCAGCTTCATTCGGCCGCGGAGCCATGACGAACCACTGGATCGACATCAAGAATTCCGATGCCGTCCTCATCATGGGCAGCAATGCTGCAGAACATCACCCCATAGCTTTCAAATGGATCATGAAGGCCAAGGAACGCGGGGCCGTGCTCATGCACGTAGACCCGAAGTTCTCGCGCACGTCCGCCCGATGCGACTTCCACGTGCCGCTGCGCTCCGGTACGGACGTCGCCTTCCTCGGTGGCATGATCCGTTACATCATCGAGTCCGGGAGCTGGTTCCGGGACTACGTTGTCGATTATACCAACGCGTCCTTCATCCTCGATTCGGATTTCGACTTCAAGGACGGCCTTTTCACAGGTTACGATCCCAAGACCCGCCGTTACGACAAGAGCAGCTGGAAGTTCCAGATCGACAGCGCTACCGGCTCCCCCCGGCGCGATGTCACGCTCAAGGATCCGCGCTGTGTGTTCAACGTGCTGAAGAAGCACTATGACCGCTATACGCTGGAGAACGTCTCTTCCGTTACAGGTGTTTCGCGCGAAGATCTCCTGCGGGTGTACGAAGCGTTCTGCGCTACGGGCAGACCCGAAAAGGCGGGGACCATCCTGTACGCTCTTGGCTGGACACAGCATACCGTAGGTGTACAGATCATCCGTTCGGCGGCCATCATCCAGCTCCTGCTTGGCAACATCGGTGTTGCCGGCGGCGGCATCAACGCCCTTCGCGGTGAGCCCAACGTGCAGGGTTCCACAGACCATGCGCTCCTGTATGACAGCCTTCCCGGCTATCATAAGGCGCCTCTGGCCTCGTGGCAGACTCTGGAAGAGTACAACAAGGCCAACACGCCCGTCACCGCAGAGAAAGACAGCGTCAACTGGTGGCAGAACCGCCCGA
>JAFWYI010000266.1 GCA_017522745.1 Mailhella sp. | reverse complement strand
CGGCTTCTGCACGATGACGGGCTGACGTTCGGGGTGTTCCTCGTCGAAAATAGCGACCTTGCCTGCCATGATGAGACGGCGGGCCTGTTCCTTGCTCTCGGCAAGTCCCTGATCGAAAACGAGCTGGTCGGCGCGAGCCTTGGCGATCATAGTACGTTCCTCCGCTTTTCTTTGTAGCGGTACGGCGCGGGGATGGCAAGCGCGAAGTGCCGGGGGGGGGGGAGTGACGACCTTCTCCGGGCGGCGCGGGGCTGGGATGGGCTGGGGCTGGGGAGTTCCTGTGCCGTGAGCGCGTGGAAGGGGCCGTCGGGCAAAAGAAAAGGCCGCCGGGAAAACCCAGCGGCCTTCGGAAAGTCTAGCTCAGGGTGTTACTTCACCGGAGTTTCCTGTTCGGCAGCGAAACGAGCGCCAGCTTCAGGATCGAGTTCGCCTTCCCACTTGGAGACCACGATGGCGCCGGTGGCGTCGCCGAGGACGTTCATGGTGGTACGGGCCATGTCCATCACGCGGTCGATACCGGCGATGATGGCGATACCTTCGAGCGGGATGCCCACCTGAGTGAACACGATGGTGCTCATGATGAGGCCGGCACCGGGCACGCCCACGGAACCGATGGAAGCGAGGATACCGGTGGCGAGCACCTGGAACTGCTTATCGAAGGGCATGGGGATACCGTAGATTTCGGCCACGAAGATGGCGACCACGCCCATGTAAACGGCGGTGCCGTCCATGTTGATGGTGTTGCCGAGAGGCAGAGAGAAGGAGGCCACGGGCTTGGAGGCGCCCATCTTCTGAGTCTGGATGAGGGTGGTGGCCAGAGCGGCGGCAGAGGAGCAGGTGGTGAAGGCGATCATCAGAGGAGCGGAGAGGAACTTGAAGAAGGTTCCGATGGAGACGCCGGAAACACGCACGAGGGGCAGATAGCACACGGCCACATGCACGAGGCAGGCCACGTACATGACGCCGATGACCTTGATGAGGGGCAGCAGCACAGAGGCACCGTGGTTGGCCACGGTGAAGGCGATGAGGCCGAACACGCCGACGGGGGCGTAGATCATGACCATGTTGGTGACCTTGATCATGGTTTCAGCGGCACCGTCGAAGAAGGCGTACACGGTCTTGCCGCGTTCGCCAACGGCGGAGAGGCCGAAGCCGAACAGCATGGCGAAGAAGATGACCTGGAGCATGTTGCCCTTGCCCATAGCGTCGATGGGGTTCAGGGGAATGATGTTCAGGAACACGTCGACCATCTTGGGGGGAGTAGCGGACTTGGCCTTGAGGCCTTCGGTAGCGATGTTGAGGCCTTCGCCGGGGGTGAAGATGTTGGCGAAGAGGAGGCCCAGCACAACGGCCACGGCGGTGGTGCCGAAGTAGTAGATCAGGGTCTTGGAGGCAACGCGGCCGAGCTTGTTGATGTCACCCACGGAAGCGGAGCCGGCAACGATGGTGCGGAGGACCAGCGGCACGACGACCATGCGGATAAGGTTGATGAACAGCTGACCAAGAGGCTTGAAGGTGCTGCCCATGTCGGGGGCGATCATACCGGCGATGATGCCGAGGCCCATGCCTATTGCCATCTGAGTAGGCAGGCTGATGCGAGCTTTCATGAGGACTCCTCGGATGTACCAGAGGCACGTTCGTGTGCCAGAGGTAGGATTGAACAAAAACTTCCCACAGCCTGTTTGCTCCATGCCGAGGGTCGTTGCCTTACGGTGTACGATTTTGCGTAAAATCGAGAAAACAAAAGAATACCTGATAATTTTTCCACAGAAGGAACTCTTCTGTCAAGGCAGGTGGCGAAAAGAATGGTATGATGTCGACAGAATTCTGGTGTTTTGGGGGGCGCAGGGGGAAAGGATTTGCCAGCCGGAGGATTTTGGGGCATAGTCAGGCCGCTTTGCAACCCTTAACCGTGTGCTTGAACACCACGTAAAAAACAAGGTATGAAAAACAATTCCATCTCTCCGGCCTTCATGCTGCTGGGCATCCTGTTCTGCACCTGCCTCATCGTTTCCAACCTCATGGCCGCCAAGATCTTCGTGGTCGGCGACATCACGCTTTCTGCGGCAGTCCTCCTCTTCCCTGTTTCCTATATCCTGAATGACTGCATCGCTGAGGTATGGGGCTACCGCAAGGCGCGCCTCATCATCTGGACAGGTTTTGCCGTCAACTTCCTCGTCATGGCGGTGTTCCAGCTTGCCGTCATGCTTCCTTCTGCGCCGTTCTGGGAAGGCGCTCCCCACTTCGATTACATCTTCGGCCTCGCGCCGCGCCTTGCCGCCGCAAGTTTCCTCGCTTTCCTCGCGGGTTCTCTGGTCAACGCCTACGTGATGAGCCGCATGAAGCTGGCTTCGCAGGGGCGGCATTTCTCGCTTCGTGCCGTAGTTTCCACGCTGCTGGGTGAAGGCGTGGACTCGATGATCTTCTTCCCCTGCGCGTATTTCGGGCTTCTTCCTTTCAACGAGATGCTCGCGGTGCTGTTTGGCGAAGTGGCGCTCAAGGTGGCCTATGAAATGGCCGTCCTGCCGCTGACCCGCCGCGTGGTGGCCTACATCAAGCGCGTGGACGGTGTGGACGTGTTCGACGAGAACATTTCGTATAATCCGCTGAAGATCAGCGATATCGGCTAGGAGAGAACATGGCGGACCGTACTCACGAAGGGCTCACCCTGCTCGGCAGCAATCGCACGGACTATCGGAACGACTACGCTCCCGATGTGCTGGAGACGTTCGAGAACAAGCAGCCGGAACATGACTACTGGGTGCGTTTCAACTGCCCGGAATTCACCAGCCTCTGCCCCATCACGGGACAGCCGGATTTTGCCGAGATCCGCATCCAGTATATCCCGGACATCAAGATGGTGGAGAGCAAGAGCCTGAAGCTCTACCTTTTCAGCTTCCGTGAGCATGGCGATTTCCATGAGGACTGCGTGAACATCATCATGAAGGATCTCATCCGGCTCATGGACCCGCGCTACATCGAAGTTACGGGCATCTTCACCCCGCGCGGCGGCATCGCCATCTGGCCTTACTGCAACTATGGCCGCCCCGGTACGAAGTACGAGAAGATGGCGGAACACCGCCTGCTCAACCACGATATGCAGGGCTGAAAGCCGGAAGCACTATGCCGCTCCATCCTGAGATCTGCCTGAAAGACCTTTCACCGGCCCATGCCCGCATGGCGCTGGATGTCGTGCGCTTCATGGAAGGGCAGGGCGTGTCTCTCGGAGGGGGGCGGCTTCTGGTCGCGCTTTCCGGCGGGGCGGATTCCACCGCGCTGCTCGTCCTGTTCTGCGCTCTGCGTTCCACGCTTGGCGTCACGCTCCATGCCGCCCACCTCGATCATGCCCTGCGGGCGGAGAGTGCGGCCGAGGCGGAAGCCTGCCGGGCGCTGTGCGCGAGCCTCGGCGTGCCCTTCTTCCTTCGTCGTGAGGATGTGGCGGAACGTGCGTGCGAGTGGCAATGCGGCATCGAAGAGGCGGGGCGGCGTGCGCGCTACGCTTTCCTTGAGGAGTGCCGGCTCCAGTGCGGGGCAGACTGGGTGCTGACGGCGCATCATGTGGGCGATCTTGCCGAAGACATGCTCATGCGATTTACGCGTGGGGCGGGATGGCCCGGACTGGGCGGGATGCGCGCCGTGCTGGACGAGCCTGCCCGGGCGGAGGGCGAACATGGCGCGGAAGCGGCAAGGCGTATCCTGCGCCCCCTGCTCATGCGCGAGAAGCGTGAACTCGTGGAGATGCTCCTTGGACTCGGTGTCCAGTGGCAGGAAGACGCTTCGAATCAGAGCCGCGAATGGAAGCGCAACCGCATGCGGAACGACGTTCTTCCTCTTCTGCTGGCTGAGAATCCTTCGCTTTACGACAATGTGCGCCGCCTCTGGCGCAGTGCCTGCGAAGACAGGCGCTGGTGGGACGAACGCCTTTCGGGAGCGCTGGCAGAGCGCGGCGAGGGCACAGCGCGGGAGATATCCATCCCTGCGGGCGTTCTGGTCTCGCTGGAGCGTGCGGGCAGGCTGCGCGCATGGGCGGAAGCCGTGCGCCGCATGGACATAGGGCAGGCCCGGGCAGACACTCTGGAAAGCATGGAAGAGGTCTGGCTGAAGCGGCGTTTCCCCCGCAGATTTTCCTTTTCCGGCGGTGTGAAGGCGGAAATAGAGGCTTCCGGCGTGCGTTTCTTCTGGTCTCCCGAACGCTGAAGAATGACGGATGTTTTTATAATATGCTGATATAAAAGATAAAAATTTTATTTCATCGGACGACAGCCTTTGTAAGACTATGCAAGGAAGGCCCCGAAAGAGCCAAAATGCTGGAAAATGACCGCATTTTTGATGCTAATTGATGGTATTCATTGTAGAAATTATTCTTGCGAAATGTTGCGAAGGCGTAAAACGCGGGAAAAAAGGCTTTTGCGTTAATCTTGTCAGCTGATATAACGTGCTTATCTGACGAACGAAGGGAAAGTTCCAGCTTTCCAGATTCGTATGAGGAGTTCACCATGCCGCTTTATGATTTTGAATGTAAGGTCTGCCAGCATACCTTCGAAGAACTGGCTTTCGAAGATGACGACGTGGTCAAGTGCCCGAAGTGCGGCTCTGAAGAAACGGGCCGTCTCGTTTCTGCCCCCAGCCCTTTGAAGACCGGCGCGTTCCCCTTCAAGATCGGCCCCCGGCCTACGTGGATGAACAATCCTAACCTCAATCGCAACGCCCCCTGCCACGGCAACTGTGGTTCCTGCGGCAGCAGTACGGGCGGCAGCACTGGCGGAAGCGCAGAATAAGCGACCGTTCCGTCCCGCATCATCGTTTTACAATTGGCGCATCACCGATTCCTGGAGTATGAACAAAGGGAGTCTCTCTTTTCTGCACCCAATTTTCCCTCATCCAAGGAGTTTCATAATGAACGGCTTCCTGAAGAAAGCGGCCCTTGCCGTTACCGGATTCGTGTTTCTGGCGACCTCCGCATCCGCAGCCGACCTGCCCAATTTCGTGAATCTGGCCAAGAAGGCTGGCCCCGGCGTGGTGAATATCAGCACCGAGCGTGAAGTTTCGAGCCCTGTCATGGGTATGTTCGACATCCCCGGCATGGAGCGTTTCTTCGAACAGTTCGGCGGACCGTTCGGTCAGCAGCGCCGTCAGGGCCAGCCCGCGCCCAAGCGTAAAAGCTCCGCCCTCGGCTCCGGCTTCATCATCTCGGCGGACGGCTACATCGTCACCAACAATCACGTGGTGGAAGGCGCCGACAAGGTGACCGTGAACTTCGGCGACAGCAAGTCCGAAGGGCTCCCTGCCAAGATCGTGGGCACGGACTCCGAGACCGACCTTGCCCTGCTCAAGGTGGAAAGCTCCAAGCCTCTGCCCGTGCTGGCCTTCGGTGACTCCGACGCCATGGAAGTGGGCGAATGGGTGGTGGCCATCGGCAACCCCTTCGGTCTGAGCAACACCGTCACCGCCGGTATCCTCAGCGCCAAGGGGCGCGACATCCATTCCGGTCCCTTCGATAATTTCCTCCAGACCGACGCTTCCATCAATCCCGGCAACAGCGGCGGCCCCCTGCTGAACATGGCCGGTGAAGTCATCGGCATCAACACCGCCATTTCTGCCAACGGTCAGGGCATCGGCTTCGCCATCCCCAGCAATCTCGCGGAAAAGGTCATCAACGATCTGCGCGAAGGCAAGAAGGTCAGCCGCGGCTGGCTGGGCGTGACCATCCAGAACGTGAGCGAAGATGTGGCCAAGGCGCTCGGTCTCAAGGATGCCAAGGGTGCGCTCATCGGTTCCACCATGCCCGGTGAACCTGCGGATAAGGCAGGCCTGCGCGCTGGCGACGTCATCATCCGCGTGAACAAGACCGATGTTGCCGACGCTTCCGAACTCACCCGCAGCGTGGCCGGACTCAAGCCCGGTACCAAGACTGAAGTCACCGTCCTGCGTGACGGTAAGGAGATGAAGTTCGATGTGACCCTCGGTGAACGTGCCGCCCACATGGGTGCCGGACAGGGCGGTCAGAGCGAAGGTTCCGACCTTGGCGTGAGCATCAAGCCCCTCACCCCTGAGGATGCCCGCGCCCTCCAGATCAATGCCGATGTCAAGGGCCTGCTCATCGTGAACGTGACCAACGGCAGCCCCGCCGCCGAAGCCGGTCTGCGTAACGGCGACGTCATCCTCAGCGCCAACCTCAAGCCTGTGACCAACGCCGGTGAGCTGTCCGCCATCATCCAGAACGAAGGTCGCAAGCGCGGCGCCCTCATGCTGCAGATCAACCGCCGCGGCGAGACCTTCTTCGCCACCGTGGATCTGGAAAAGAAGTGATCATGAGAAAAGATCGTGGGAGCGGCGGGTGATGACCGCCGATTTCCCCGACCGATAGAAAGGCATCGTTCCGAAGGGTTAGCCCCGGGACGATGCCTTTTTTCATGCGCGAACGATGGGGAGGAGAGATGAGGAGCGCAGAGGGCGCGGGGGCGGTGAGTTCTGTGGCTGAGGCTGATGAGGCTGATGATGTGGAGGATTGGCGGGGACGGTGAGGGGCGGAGTTGCGATGGAGTTGCGGCGCGGGAGGCGTTGTGGAGTGCGAGGAGGAGTCGGGATAGGGGGCAGAAGAGCCGTCCCGGCATCGAAACTGCTGATGGCTGGCGGGGAAGGGCGTCCCTCCTGTCCCGCTCTGTAGTTCCTCCGCTTCATCCCCCCCCTATCCCCCTCTTCCTTCTTCTTCCTCGTTCAACCACCGATCTTCCTGCCAGCGCCCTCGTCCTTGTCCACCTCACTCCTTCCCTTTCCCTTCGCTCGTTCTCCTATCCTCCCCTTTTTATCGCGCAAAAAAGGAGGGAGGATATTCATCTCCTCCCTCCCTTCAGGAGCCTGAGGGCTTTCCGCGCTATGGGCGGGGGTTAGTTCTTCTTCCCTTCATCCT